>NZ_DCNR01000046.1:55079-67275 GCF_002322065.1 Dermacoccus sp. UBA1591
CATGTCATCCAGGCGCGCTGGGCCTCATCCTCGAACGGCCCACGGCGGCCGGGCTCGTGCGCGAGGCAGCCAGGGCCGAAGTCCTTTCCTGTTCATGTTTCATCTTCACGGAGGTTCCCATGACCACATCTGCTGAACCCGCTGCACTTGACGGTGCTGGTTTCGGCGCTCGGCTCGCGGCGACGCAGGCGCGCTTCGGGCCGGCGTGCGTCGGCATCGACCCGCACCGCTCGCTCGTCGAGTCGTGGGGGCTCGACTACTCCTACTCCGGTGTCGAGCGGTTCGCGCTGACGTGCGTCGAGGCGTTCGGTGGGCGGGTCGCATCGGTGAAACCGCAGTCCGCCTTCTTCGAGGTGTTCGGCGCGCGGGGGGTGGCGCTGCTGGAGCGTGTGACCGCTGAGCTGCGCGCGGCGGGAACGCTCGTCATCCTCGACGTGAAGCGCGGCGACATCGGCACGACGATGACGGCGTACGGCGAGGCGTTCCTCGGCAAGGATGCGCCGGAACCCGCGGATGCCATCACCGTGAGCCCGTACCTCGGATACGAGTCGCTGCGGCCGGCGCTCGATCTCGCGCGTGACACCGGGCGCGGCGTGTTCGTGCTCGCGCTGACGTCGAACCCGGAGGGTGCGGGCGTGCAGCACGCCGTCACGCCGGGCGGCACCGTGGCGGGCGACATCGTCGCCGCCGCGACGCGCGACAACGCCGACGCGGCAGCGCGAGGGGAGTGGGGCCACATCGGGTTCGTCATGGGCGCAACGATCGGTTCGGCCCTCGACGACCTCGGTCTGGGTGGCGCTCTCGCTGCCTCGAACGCGCCGATCCTCGCGCCCGGTTTCGGCGCACAGGGCGGCACCGTCGAGTCGATGCGATCGGTGTTCGGCGAGTCCATCTCACGCGTCATCCCGACGACGTCACGCGACGTCCTCAAGGCTGGCCCCTCCGTCGACGGGCTCGTCGCCGCCGTCGAGCGCACGCGTGAGTCGGTGGCCGGCCTCCGCTGAGCGGAGACAGGCATCGCGAGGCGCCCGGGCCGACTTGTGCCGGCGCTCCCCAGACGGTGCAGAACCGCACCGATCGGCAGATCGGCGGCGTCGGTGCGACCTGAGATGACGCTCGTGTGGTGCGCGCACCCATGTGAAAGGATGAGCGAACCGCTGATCGGGGCGGGCGTTGACGAAAGGGCATGGCGGTGAGTGCACGACTGGTCGTTCTGGCCGGGCCGACGGCTGTCGGCAAGGGGACGGTGGCCGCGTACATCCGCGAGCACTATCCCGAGGTGTGGCTGTCGGTGTCAGCGACGACGCGCCCGCCACGTCCGGGTGAGGTGGACGGTGTCCACTACTACTTCATGACGGACGACGAGTTCGCCGAGATGGCCGCGAACGGTGGTTTCCTCGAGCACGCCATCGTCCACGGTCGGGCGTCGTACGGCACGCCGAAGGCGCCCGTGGAGCAGGCCATCGCCGACGGCCGCCTCCCGCTGCTCGAGATCGACCTGCAGGGCGCGCGTCAGGTCAAGCAGAACGCCCCCGATGCGTTCTTCGTCTTCCTCGCGCCGCCGAGCTGGGACGAACTCGTTCGCCGACTCGTCGGCCGCGCCACCGAAACCCCCGAAGAGCGTGAGCGCCGCCTCGAGACCGCGAAGGTCGAACTCGCGGCGCAGAGCGAGTTCGACCACGTCATCGTCAACGACGATGTTCGGCGTGCCTCCGAAGAACTCGTATCATTGATGAGAACACCTGAACACTGAGGCACGTTCGCCTGCCCGCGCGCCGCGCATCACGCGCAGCGACGGCGGCCACGCGCCCCGAGGAGAAGAGGGACACATGTCCGGAACGAAGGCCGAGCCCATCGGCATCACCAACCCGCCCATCGACGACCTGCTCGAGATCGCGGACAGCAAGTACGCCCTCGTCACGTACGCGAGCAAGCGCGCCCGTCAGATCAACGGCTACTACAGCCAGCTCGCCGACGGCCTGCTCGACAACGTCGGCCCGCTCGTCGACGCCCAGCCGCAGGACAAGCCGCTCTCCATCGCGCTGCGCGAGATGAACGAGGGCCTGCTCTCCATCGAGAAGCTCGAAGCCTGAGTCGATCTCGCACATGCGCATCGTTCTCGGTGTGACAGGGGGCATCGCTGCCTACAAGGCGGCGTTGCTCCTTCGTCTTTTCACAGAAGCCGGCCACGACGTGACGGTCGTGCCCACCGCGTCAGCGCTCGAGTTCGTCGGCGCCCCGACGTGGGAGGCACTCTCCGGCAAGCCCGTGCAGACAGGCGTGTTCGAGAACGTCGCGCAGGTTCCGCACGTCCGGCTCGGGCAGAACGCCGACCTCGTCGTCGTCGCCCCCGCGACGGCCGACGTCCTCGCCAAGGCCGCGGCCGGCATGGCGAACGACCTGCTCACCAACACCCTGCTGACGGCGCGCTGCCCCGTCGTCATGGCGCCGGCGATGCACACCGAGATGTGGCTGCACCCCGCGACGCAGGCGAACGTCGCGACGCTGCGCTCGCGTGGCGCGACGATCGTCGAGCCCGCGTCCGGGCGGCTGACGGGCGCCGACACCGGCGCCGGGCGCCTGCCCGACCCCGACGTCATCCGTGACGCGGCCCTCGCGGCTGCGGCGAGCGGAGAGCGACGTGGCGGCGCCACCGCGGGTGGCTTGGCCGAGACCACCGGGCGCGAGGAGGACGCCGTCACCCCGTCAGGCGCTCTGGCCGGCCGGACCGTGCTCGTCACCGCCGGCGGCACGCGCGAGGCCATCGACCCGGTGCGTTACCTCGGCAACCGCAGCAGCGGCAAGATGGGTTTCGCCATTGCGGCGGCGGCCGCCGATCGCGGCGCCGACGTCACGTTCGTCACGACGATGCAGCCCCCGGCCGACCTCGCGCAGCGCGTCCGCGTCGTCAGCGTCGAGAGCGCCCTTCAGATGCGTGACGCGGTGCTCGCCGCGACGCCCGACGTCCTCGTCATGGCGGCCGCGGTCGCCGACTTCCGTCCCGACCACGTCGCGGACGCCAAGATCAAGAAGACCCACGGCGACGACTCGGCGCCCGTCATCACCCTCGTACGCAACCCGGACATCCTCGCCGAGGCGGTGCGTCAGCGTGATGCAGAGCTCCAGCCGACAGCCGCGTCGACGAACGTGTCGAGCCGTGTCATCGTCGGCTTCGCGGCCGAGACGGGTGACGCTGACGGCGATGTTCTCCACCACGCCCGCGCGAAACTGGCCCGCAAGGGCTGCGACGTCCTCGTCGCCAACGAGGTGGGCGACGGCGTGACGTTCGCTCAGGATTCGTCGACGGCTCACCTGCTGCGCCGCGGCAGTGATGACGTCGTCACGGTCGGCCCGGCGCCCAAGTCTCACATCGCGGCGGCGCTGCTCGATCTCGTCGCCGACCTCGTCCCCTCTCAGTAACATCAACGATGGGTGCGTCGCACCCAGCCAGCAGCCGCTGCCCTAAGGAGTCATTCCGTTGTCTCGTCTCTTCACGTCCGAATCCGTCACCGAGGGCCACCCCGACAAGATCTGCGACCAGATCAGTGACGCGATTCTCGACGACATGCTGCGTCAGGACCCGCAGGCCCGCGTGGCCGTCGAGACGATGGTGACGACGGGTCTCGTCCACGTCGCCGGCGAGGTGCGCACCGAGGGGTACACGGACGTCGCGAAGCTCGTGCGCAAGGTGATCACGAACGTCGGCTACGACTCGTCCGAAAAGGGTTTCGACGGCCACAGCTGCGGCATCTCCGTCTCGATCGGCGCTCAGTCCGAGGACATCGCGCAGGGCGTGGACAGCGCTCACGAGCACCGCGTCGGCGGCGGCGAGGACCCCCTCGACAGCCAGGGCGCGGGCGACCAGGGCCTCATGTTCGGCTACGCGTGCGACGACACGCCCGAGTTCATGCCGCTGCCGATCCACCTCGCGCACCGCCTCTCCGAGCGCCTGACGAGCGTCCGCAAGAACGGCGACCTCGACTACCTGCGCCCCGACGGCAAGACGCAGGTGACGATCTCCTACGACGGTGACAAGGCCGTCGCGCTCGACACGCTCGTGCTGTCGACGCAGCACGACGCCGGCATCGACCTGGACGGCCAGCTCACGCCCGACATCACGCGTCACGTCATCGAGCCCATCATCGCGGAGCTCGCGGCGAGCGGCGTCACACTCGACACGAACGAGATGCGTCAGCTCATCAACCCGACCGGCAAGTTCGTCATCGGTGGCCCGATGGGCGACGCGGGCCTCACCGGCCGCAAGATCATCGTCGACACCTACGGCGGCATGGCCCGCCATGGCGGCGGCGCCTTCTCCGGGAAGGACCCGTCGAAGGTCGACCGTTCGGCTGCGTACGCGATGCGCTGGGTGGCGAAGAACGTCGTCGCTGCGGGCCTCGCGAAGCGCTGCGAGGTGCAGGTCGCGTACGCCATCGGCAAGGCGCAGCCCGTCGGCCTCTACGTCGAGTGCTTCGGCACGGAGACGAAGCCGCTCGACGTCATCCAGAAGGCCATCGCGGACACGTTCGACCTGCGTCCGGCCGCTATCGTCGACGCGCTCGACCTGCTGCGCCCCATCTACCAGCCGACGGCCGCGTACGGCCACTTCGGTCGCACGAGCGCCGACGGCGTCGAGAACCCCTTCACGTGGGAGCAGACGAACCGCATCGAAGAGCTGCAGCGCGCGGCCGGCTGAGAGGCGTGATCCGTGCCGTGACCCGCTCGATCGGGCCGCGGCACGGTTGCGTTCAGGCCCCGAAACTCCCGGGATGCCGGGGTTGTCGGAGCACTCGTGTAGAGATGAGGTCATGACGAGCGACGACGTGCACGCCGCGAGCAGCGAACAACTCGCGCTGCTGCGCGACGCCGTGCGCGCCAAGGCACGCGGGGACGATGCGGGCAGCGCGAAGGCTGCTACGCGCGACGGTGGGAGCGAACGGGTCGCCGTCGTCTGGCCGATGCTCGAGGTGCCTCACCTCGACCGCGAGTTCGAGTACCGCATCCCCGCCGAACTGGCCGATGACGTGCGCTTCGGCGTCGCCGTCAAGGTGCGTTTCCACGGCAAGCGCATCACCGGGTACGTCGTCGGCGTGCGCGAGACCCCCGAGTTCACCGGCACGCTGAGCCCGCTGCTCGCCGTCGTGTCGCCCGAGGCCGTGCTCACCGAGCACATCTGGCAGGTGGCGCAAGCCGTCGCCGCTCGCATGGGCGGCACCGTCTCCGATGTCCTGCGCCTCGCGATCCCACCGCGGCACGCACGCGCCGAGAAGGCCCTCGACGAGCGGATGGCGAAGGCGTCGGCGGCGGATCGATCGATGCCCGAGGTGGCTGAGGCCGGGAACGCTGGTCCTGACGCCGCTTCGGCTGTGCCGGCTGAGCCTGACGACGAGGCTTCGGCTGTCACGGGCGGCGCTGCTGCCCATGATGGTGCGGCTGTCGCTGATAACGAGGCTGCTCCTGGCGAGGCGCTCGCGTCGTGCGGCGGGCATGCCTCGACGAGCGCGACGTCCAGCGGCGCGGTTGCGGCCGACGGGCCTACACCGGGCGATGATATGGCCTCGACGAGTCATGCGACGAGCGGCGCGGTGGCGGCCAGTGCGCCGGCGCCGCTCAGCGCGTGGCGTCACTACGCCGGGGGATTGAGCCTGCTCACGCATCTTGCCGCGGGGGAGAACCCGCGTGGTTCCTGGGATGTCGCGCCCGGGCTGTTCGGCCCGGATGCCTGGCCTGCCGCCGTCGCGGACGCCGCGGCAGCGGTGCGCGATTCTGGGCGTTGCACCGTCGTCGTCGTGCCCGACGGGCGGGATGTCGATCGCGTCGCCGCGGCGTGTTCGGCCCGGTTGAGCGACGATCAGGTCGTCACCCTCACGGCGGACATGGGTCCGCAGGCCCGCTACACCGCGTTTCTCAAGGCGCTGCGCGGCCTCGCCGATGTCGTCGTCGGAACGCGCGCGGCGATGTTCGCTCCGGTGCCCGACCTCGGCCTCGTCGTGTGGTGGGACGACGCCGACACCCTTCACGTCGACCCGCACGCGCCGTATCCGCACGTCGGAGCCGTGCTCGAGACTCGCGCCGACCTCGCCCCGGCCGCCCTGTTGAGCGCGGGCGCCGTGCCGTCGGTGCGGGTGCAGGCCCAGGTCGAGGCCGGCGTCAGTGTCCCCGTCGACCCGGTCGAACGCACGAGCGCGCGCGTCGTCGTCACGGGCGACGACCGCAGCGTCGAGCGTCACGGCGCCGCAGCCCGCGCGCGCATCCCCGCCGAGGCATGGCAGGGCGCGACCCGCGCGTTGCAGGACGGGCCGGTGCTCGTCCAGGTGCCGCGCCGCGGGTACATCCCGACGATCGCGTGCGCCCGGTGCCGCACGAAGTCGACCTGCGACGTGTGCCACGGGCCGCTCGGGCTCGACGGCGAGCACAGCGCCCCGACCTGCCGGTGGTGCGGCCACGTCGCGCACGTGCTGACCTGCCCCGAGTGCGGCAGCCACGAGATCCGGTCGCTGACGATCGGGGCCGGACGCACCGCCGAAGAACTGGGCCGTGCGTTTCCCGGGGTGCCGGTGCGGCGCTCCGGGGCGCCGGACGTGCTCGCGAGCGTGCCCGACGAGCCCGCGCTCGTCATCTGCACCCCCGGTGCTGAACCCGTCGCCGAGAACGGGTACAGCGCCGCGATCCTGCTCGACGCATGGGCCCTGCTCGACCGGGGCGGGCTCGACGCCGGTCAGCGTGCCCTCACGCATTGGTGCGCCGCGGCGGGCCTCGTGCGCCCGGCGTCGACGGGCGGCGTCGTCTACCTTGCGGGCGTGCCCCGGCACGTGCCGTTTCCCGCCGTCGAGGCGCTCGTGCGTTGGGCGCCGCGGTGGTTCGCGGCGCGTGAACTCGCCGAGCGCGCCGAGGTGATGCTGCCACCCGCCACGCGGATGGCAGCGCTCGAGGGCCCGCGACGCGCGGCCGCTCGGTACGCCGAAGCGCTCGAGAAGGCGGCGCGCGAGCACGACGTCAGCGTCGGCGTCCTCGGCCCGCTGCCGCTGCGGCGCCGGCACGTGTTCGACCGGGCGACGCCCCAGCGTCAGGCCACGTCGTCGGACGACGACGAGTCGCTCGTGCGCTTCCTCGCGCGGTGGAACGACCCGACCGATGCAGACGTCCCGGCGCTGCTGCGCGCCCTCACCGCGTCACGCTCAGCCGCGCGCGAACCCGTCGTCACGGTGCGCCTCGACCCACTCCTGGACGGCCTGGCATGACGAGCCCGAGCCGCTCCGCCCGCTACGGTGGCGCCATGATGTCTGGACCTAACCTCACGAGCGGCCTCACCTCGAGTGCCGGCCGCCGCGCCCGGGCGATCGACCTCGACGACCTCGACGGCCCCGACGCCGGCGACCTCGCGAGCCTCGCCGACCTGGGTGACGCGCCGCAGCCGAGCCCGGTCGACATGGTCGTGTTCGACATCGGCAACGTGCTCGTGCGCTGGGAGCCGCGCGCGGCACTGCTCGACGCCGTCGGCGAGGACGCGGCGACAGCGCTGCTCACCGACCCCGAACTCGACTTCTTCGCACACAACCTCGCCGCTGACGGCGGGCGCGCGTGGCGCGAGATCGTCGCCGAGATCGACGAGCGACACCCGCACCACACGGCCGCGGCGCAGGCCTACATCGACAACTTCCACCTCGCCATCGCCGAGCCGATCGCGGGCAGCGTCGCCATGGTGCGCGAACTCGCTGAGGCGGGTGTGCCACTGTTCGCGCTGACCAACTTCAGCGCCGAGCTGTTCGAGGTCGCCCGTTCGCTGCACGGCGACGTGCTCGACCTGTTCGAGGAGATCATCGTCTCCGGCGAGGAGGGCGTGACGAAGCCCGACCCGGAGATCTGGGAGATCCTCGAAGAGGTGACGCGCCACCGCGGCGGGTTGAGCGACGCCGTCTTCATCGACGACTCAGCCGCCAACGTCATGGGGGCCGAGCAAGCCGGCCTCGACGCGATCCTGTTCACCGACCCCGACACCCTGCGCGACGATCTGCGCCTGCGCGGGCTGCCGTTGGAGCCGTCAGCCGGCCCGCGCCAGACGAGTGCCGGCGTGTCCGAGACGCCCGACGGCACCGCCGGGGCCGGCGCGGCTCAGCACTAGACTGATTCCTCACGACTCACCCCCTGCGGAGCTGCGCGAGCCGCCCGCTCGAACCGACGAAGGGCCCACCAGCCGATGCGCGTAGTTTTCGCCGGAACCCCGGAGGCGGCTCTGCCGTCGTTGCGGGCCCTGCTCGATTCGGCCCACGAGGTCGTCGCCGTCGTGACGCGCCCCGAGGCGCGTCAGGGGCGCGGGCGCAAGACGTCGCCGTCGCCGGTGCACGAGCTCGCGCTCGAGGCAGGCCTCGAGGTGCTGACGCCGACGAAACCGTCCGACGACGACTTCGTCGCGCGGCTGCGCGAACTCGAGCCCGACGCCGCGCCGATCGTCGCGTACGGCGGGCTCATCCCGCCGTCGGTGCTCGCGATTCCGCGGCACGGCTGGATCAACCTGCACTTCTCGCTGCTGCCCGCCTGGCGTGGCGCCGCACCCGTGCAGCACGCCCTCATGGCCGGTGACGACGTGACGGGCGCCTCGACGTTCCTGCTCGAGGAGGGGCTTGACACCGGGCCCGTCTTCGGCACGATGACGGAGGCGATCGGCCCCACCGACACCTCCGGCGACCTGCTGACACGCCTCGCCGAAGGTGGTGCGTCCCTGCTCGTGTCGACGCTCGACGCCCTCGCGAACGGTGACGTGACGCCGATTCCGCAACCTCGCGACGGTGTCTCGCTCGCGCCCAAGATCCAGGTCGACGACGTGCGTCTCGACTTCTCGGTGCCCGCGTTCGCCGTCGACCGCCGTATCCGCGGCGCGTCTCCGGCGCCCGGGGGGTGGGCGATGCTGCGTGGTGAGCGCGTCAAGCTGCTGCGCAGCCGCCTCGCCGACGCCGACGGGTGCCCGCCGCTGACACCCGGCGAGCTGCACGCCACGAAGAAGCAGGTGTTCGCCGGCGCACTCGGCGGCGTCGTCGAACTGCTCGAGGTGCAGCCGCACGGCAAGAAGGTCATGCGTGCCGCCGACTGGGCCCGCGGGCTGCGTTTGAACGAAGGGGAGAGCTTCGGTGAGTGACGAACGACGCGGCGGCAGCGGCTCCAGCCGCCAGAGTGGCGGACAGGGCGGCCGTGACGAACGACGTACGGGCGGCCCCGGGCGCGACGGCCGAGGCGCGCAGCGGAGCGCCGGTCATGGAGAACAACCTCCACGCGACGATCGCCGTGACGCGCGGGGCCGTCAGCGTTCGGATGCGCGCTTGCGCGGCGCGGGCCACCGCAGTGAGCAGGCGCCGTCAGCGCGCCGGCGCACGGGTGATCCCGCCCGCAGTGCGGCGCTCGCCGTCCTGCGCGCCGTCGACGACGGTGCCTACGCCAACCTCGAGATGCCGAAGGTCCTCACGCGCCATGATCTGAGTGGCCGCGACGCGGCGTTCGCCACGGAGCTGGCCCTCGGCACCATCCGTCGACAAGGGTTCTACGACCGCGTCATCGAGACGGGTTCGGGCCGCGCGCCGTCGCAGATCGACCCGGTCGTGCTCGCCGTGCTGCGCCTCGGCGTCCACCAGATCCTGTCGATGCGCGTGCCCGTCCATGCCGCCACGTCGGAGACCGTCGCCCTCGCCCGCGAGCACGCCGGCTCGGGTGCGGCGGGTTTCGTCAACGCCGTCCTGCGACGCGCGGGGGAGCGCGACCATGAGACGTGGATCGCCGACCTCACGCGCGGTGTCGATGACGCCGACGAGGTGCGCGCCGTCGCGACTTCCCACCCGCGCTGGGTCGTCTCGGCGCTGCGCCAGTCGCTGCGCGGCCACAGAGCCGCGGGCGGGGACGGTCAAGCGAGCCTCGACGACGCACTCGACGCGCTGCTCGAGGCCGACAACACGCCTCCGCGCGTCAGCCTCGTCGCCCGCCCGGGCCTTGCCACCGTCGACGAGCTCGTCGCATCCGGAGCCGAGGCGAGCGACCTGTCGCCGGTCGGCGCGGTGCTGCCGTTCGGCGATCCCGCGAACATTCCCGCGATCCGGCAGACGAGGGCTGCGGTGCAGGACGAAGGTTCGCAGCTGCTCGCCCTCGCACTCGCCGACGCTGACGTGCCGCCGCGCACGGCATCGGGCGGTGACGCACGCGAGGATTGGCTCGACCTGTGCGCCGGCCCCGGCGGCAAGGCCGCGCTGCTCGGCGCGGTCGCGCACCTGCGCGGCGACGTCCTCTACTGCAACGAGGCGAGCGAGCACCGCACGGACCTCGTGCGGCGCACCCTGCGCGCGCTGCTCGACGACGGCGCGGAGATCTACATCGGCACCGGCGACGGGCGCGACCTCGGTCGTGAGGAGCCCGGCACCTACGACCGCGTGCTGCTCGACGCGCCCTGCACCGGCCTCGGCGCGCTGCGCCGTCGCCCCGAGTCGCGCTGGCGCCGTCAACCATCGGACGTCGCGCAGCTTTCCGCTCTGCAGGTCGAACTGCTCGACTCCGCGATCGACGCGACGCGTGCGGGCGGCGTCATCGGATACGCGACGTGCTCGCCGCACCCCGCAGAGACCCTCGCCGTCGTCGCGGAGGTGCTCGGACGGCGCGACGACGTCGTCCAGGAGGACGCCTGGCCGCTGTTCCGCGACGCGTTCGACGAGCCCATCGAGCGCGTCGGCGACCTGCCGTCCGTCCAGTTGTGGCCGCATCTGCACGGCACCGACGCCATGTTCTTCGCCCTCCTGAGAAAGAAGTGACCCGCATGACCGACGCCCGTGACGTCCGCATCTCGCCGAGCATCCTCTCCGCCGATTTCGCCAACCTCGAACGCGAGCTCGACGCCATCAACAACGCCGACTGGGCGCACGTGGACGTCATGGACAACCACTTCGTGCCCAACCTGACGCTCGGGCTGCCGGTCGTCGAGTCGCTGCTGAAGGTGAGCCCGATCCCGCTCGATGCGCACCTCATGATCGACGACCCCGACCGCTGGGCGCCCGCCTACGCCGAGGCCGGGTGCAAGAGCGTGACGTTCCACGTCGAGGCCGCGGCCGACCCGAAAAAGCTCGCACGCGACATCCGCGCGGCCGGAGCTCGCGCGTCGATGGCGATCAAGCCGAACACGCCGTGGGAGCCGTACGCGGATCTGCTGCCCGAGCTCGACATGGTGCTCGTCATGACGGTCGAGCCCGGCTTCGGTGGCCAGTCGTTCATGGCGGAGCAGATGCCGAAGGTGCGCGCGGTGCGCGAGAGCATCCGCACGCACGGCGGTGACGTGTGGGTGCAGGTCGACGGCGGCGTCTCGGCCAAGACGATCGAGCAGTGCGCCGAAGCCGGTGCCGACACCTTCGTCGCGGGATCGGCCGTCTACGGTGCCGAGTCCGCTGCCGCCGCGATCGATCAGCTGCGTGCCCTGGCTGCGGGGCACGCGCACTGAACTGACGTGTGTCGCACCGAGCGGGGTGGCTGAGCTTGCGGGGGAAGGGCGCCGGAAGACGCGCAGAAGAGCGCGAAGGAGTAACATGTCTGGCGTGTACCCGGGGTAGGTGAAATTCCTAGCCGGCGGTGAAAGTCCGCGACCCGGCCCGCTTCGACAGGGGTCGGTTGACTCGGTGAGATTCCGAGACCGACGGTTAAAGTCCGGATGGGAGGTTGCACGCGGTTGTTCGCGCTCTGCGCGGGCGGCCGACGAGCCGCTGCGGCGTGACTGAGGGCATCGCGCGTGGCGTCTCGGCCGATGTCGTCGGCGCCTTCGTGGCGTGCGGCGGGCGTCAGCTTTCTCGTGCCCCGGTGATCGGTTGTTCGATCGGACCGGAAGGCATCTCGTGAGACTCGAGCGTCATAGCGCCATGGAGCGCGCCGCGCAGCTGGCTGCGCTGTCGCCGCGTGTCGACCCCAATCCTCGTGTCGGGTGCGTCGTCGTCGACGCTGACGGCGTCATCCTCGCAGAGGGCTACCACCGCGGCGCGGGCACGTGGCACGCCGAGGCCGCGGCCATCAACGAAGCGATCGCGACGGGCGTCGACCTGCGTAGCGCGACGGCGTACGTCACCCTCGAACCCTGCGCGCACACCGGGCGCACCCCGTCGTGTGCGCGCGCTCTGATCCGCGCCGGCGTCGCCCGTGTTGTCTTCGGTCAACCCGACCCGAACGGCGCGGCCGCCGGGGG
>NZ_DCNR01000046.1:67502-79003 GCF_002322065.1 Dermacoccus sp. UBA1591
GCTGCGAGCCAAGACCTCAACGCCGACTGGACGTTCTCCGTCACCCACGCGCGCCCGTTCGTGCGCTGGAAGTACGCCTCGACCCTCGATGGGTTCAGCGCGGCGTCGGACGGCACGTCCCAGTGGATCACCGGCCCGGTCGCGCGCGTCGACGTTCACGCGCAGCGTGCCGAGCACGGCGCGATCGTCGTCGGCACCGGCACCGTTCTCGTCGACGACCCGCAGCTCACAGTCCGCGACGCCCAGGGACGAGCGGGGGTGCAGCAACCGTTGCGCGTCGTCGTCGGCGACACCCCGATCCCCGGCACCGCCCGCGTGCTCGACGACGCCGCTTCCACCCTCGTGCTGCCCCGGCAGAGCCCGACCGACGTCCTCGCCGCGCTGCACGCGCGCGGCATTCACGCCGTCTGGCTCGAAGGTGGACCGACGCTGGCCGCGGGGTTCCTGCGTGCCGGGCTCGTCGACGAGATCGTCGCCTATCTCGCCCCCGCCCTGCTCGGCGCGGGCCGCCCCGCGGCCGCCGACCTCGGCATTACGACGATCGCGGAGGCCCGCCGCTTCGACCTCGTCGACGCCACGACGCTGCCCTCGAACGAACCGTCCGCCACCGACCTGCGCCTGCGCCTGCGTCCCACGAAGGAGATCTGATGTTCACCGGAATCATAGAAGCGACCGGCACGCTCGAGCGCATCGAGCACACCGCCGACGCGGCGATCCTCACGATCGCGGGCGCCGCAGTCCTCGACGACGCCCACCACGGCGACAGCATCGCCGTCAACGGCGTGTGCCTGACGGTGACCACGTTCGACGAGCAGCGTTTCAGCGTCGACGTCATGAAGGAGACGCTCGATCGCACGAGCCTGGGCGCGCTCGTGCCGGGCAGCAGGGTCAACCTCGAACGCGCCATGAGCGCGCAGGCACGGTTCGGCGGTCACGTCGTGCAGGGTCACGTGGATGCGACCGTCCGCATCACCGCCATCGAACCGGGGGAGCGCTGGAGCGTCGTGCGTTTCGACCTGCCCGTCGACCTGGCGCCCTACGTCGTGGAGAAGGGTTCGGTGACGCTCGACGGCGTGTCGCTCACGGTCGCCTCGCGCCAGGAGGCGTCGTTCAGCGTCAGCCTCATCCCGACGACGCTCGAGCTGACGACGTTCGGCGCCGCCCGCGTCGGCGATCTCGTCAACGTGGAGGTCGACGTGCTCGCCAAGTACGTCGAGCAGATGCTCGCGCCGCGCCTCGCTGCGCTCGACATCCGTCTCGTGGAACTCGACGCCCGCCTGGCGGCCTCCGAGGGGCGCGCATGAGCATCTGGGAACAGGCCTACTCGGCGCACCTGACGATCGGCGGTGCGCAGATCACGTGGCGCGAGATCATCGGCAACGCGTTCGGGATGGCGTCCGCGATCGGTGGCATGCGCCGCAAGGTGTGGGCGTGGCCGGTCGGCATCATCGGCAACATGCTGCTGTTCACCGTGTTCGCCGGGCTCGTGTTCGGCATGGACGATCGCGCGCCGATGCTCGGTCAGGCCGGGCGGCAGATCTTCTTCATCATCACGAGCCTGTACGGCTGGTGGGTGTGGCGCGCGAGCCGCCGCGACGGCACGAGCGGTGAGGCCGTCACGCCGCACTGGGCGAGCACGAGCCAGCGCATCGGCTACCTGCTCGCCTGGGGCGCGGGCGTCGTCGTCGTGCACTGGATCTTCACGCTGATCGGCGCGGGTTGGCCGGCGCCGTGGTGGTACTTCTGGTGCGACGCCTGGATCTTCGTCGGCTCCCTGCTCGCGACGTTCGCGATGGCGCGCGGCTGGAACGACTTCTGGCTCATGTGGATCGCAGTCGACGCCGTCGGCGTGCCCGAGCTCATCTATTCCAAGTACTACCCGAGCGCCGTGCTGTACGCGCTCTACGCAGCCCTCGTCGTCGTCGGATTCGTGCAGTGGGTGCGCATCTCACGCCCCCACCGCGTCGCCGAACGCGAGATGGAAGCGGCCTGAGCGATGCACAGCCCGTCGAAGCAGACCGAGACGATGAAAACCGAGACGAGAGAGAGCCTGATGAGCGCCGCACCCAGCGCCGCAACGCCCGAGGAGACGCCGCTGGCGCTGTCGAGCATCGAGGACGCGCTCGAGCAACTGCGGCTCGGACGGCCGGTGCTCGTCGCCGACGACGAGAACCGCGAGAACGAGGCCGACATCGTCATGTCGGGCGCGACGATGACGCGCGAGTGGATGGCGTGGGCGATCCGGCACAGCTCCGGGGTCATCTGCGCGCCGATGCCGGACGCGATCGCCGACCGCCTCCTGCTGCCCCCGATGGTGTCGCGCAACGAGGATCCGAAGGGCACCGCCTACACGATCTCCGTCGACGCGAAAGGCGGCGTGCACACCGGCATCTCCGCAGCCGACCGCGCGCTGACGCTGCGGTTGCTCGCCGACCCGAGCACCGAGCCGAGCGCGCTGACGCGCCCCGGGCACGTCTTCCCGCTGCGCGCCAAGCCGGGCGGCGTCCTCGAGCGCGACGGGCACACCGAGGCCTCCGTCGACCTGTGCCGCCTCGCCGGGCTCGAACCGGTCGCGATGATCGTCGAACTCGTCCACGACGACGGCGCGATGATGCGGCTGCCCGGCGCGATCGAGCTGGCGCAGCGCGAGGGCCTCGCCGTCATCACGATCGAGCAGCTCATCGCGTGGCGGCGCCGCCACGACCGCGTCGAACGCGTCGCGAGCGCCGACCTGCCGACGCAGGTCGGAACGTTCCGCGTGGAGGCCTACGCCGATCGGGAGAACGGCGCCGAGCACCTCGCGCTCGTCGCGGCGACCGACGGTGATGACGTGCCGCTCGTGCGCGTCCACTCCGAATGCCTGACGGGCGACGCGCTCGGCTCGCTGCGCTGCGACTGCGGGCCGCAGCTCGCCGAGGCGCAGCGGCTCGTCGCGCGTGAGGGCGGGGTCGTCGTCTACCTGCGCGGGCAGGAGGGCCGCGGCGTCGGCCTGCTCAACAAGATCCGCGCGTACGCCCAGCAGGACGCCGGCGCCGACACCGTCGACGCGCAGACGAACCTGGGGTTGCCGATCGAGGCGCGCGAATACGGCGCCGCCGCAGCGATTCTGCGCGACCTTGGCATCGAACGGGTGAGGCTGCTGACGAACAACCCGGCCAAGGTACGCGAGCTCATCGAGCACGGGATCGATGTCGTCGAGACGGTGCCGCTCATCGCGGGGCGCACCGTCCAGAACGCCTCCTACCTGCGCACCAAGCGCGAGCGCATGGGGCACACGTTCGACGCGTGAACCGCGCGTCGCATCGGAACCACCAGCCCGGCACACCACCCGCACGCACGAACCACCACTGCAGATCGATCGAAGGAGAACATCATGAGCGGCCACGGAGCCCCCACCCTCAGCACTGACGCGGCGGGCCTGCGCGTCGCCGTCGTCGCGGCGAGCTGGCACGAGAAGGTCATGAACGGCCTCATCGACGGCGCCCGTCGCGGCCTCGCCGACGCCGGCGTCCGTGACGACGACGTGACACTCGTGCGCGTGCCCGGCACGTTCGAGCTGACGGCGGCCTGCGCGCGCCTCGCGCCGCACTTCGACGTCCTCGTCGCGCTCGGCGTCGTCATTCGCGGTGGCACTCCGCACTTCGACTACGTCTGCAGCGCCGCGACGGACGGGCTGACGCAGATCGGCGTCACGACCGGCAAGGCGATCGGTTTCGGCGTCCTCACGTGCGACACCGACGCCCAGGCGCTCGATCGTGCGGGCCTCGAGGGTTCGAGCGAGGACAAGGGTCACGAGGCGGCGACGGCGGCCGTCGTCACGGAGATGACGTTGCGCTCGTTGCAGCTTCCGGCCGCGACGCTGTGAGCGGCGCGACGCCGGGCGCGGTCGGCCCGGCGCGAACGCAGCCGGTAGCCTTGGGCACCGTGAAGAGCTTTGAGCAACTGTGGGAAGAACTGAGCGAGAAGGCGGCCACGCGCCCCGAAGGGTCGGGCACCGTCGCCGAGCTCGACGCGGGCGTCCACTTCATCGGCAAGAAGATCGTCGAGGAGGCCGCCGAGGTGTGGATGGCCGCCGAGCACGAGGGCAACGCCGCCGCCGCCGAGGAGATCAGCCAGTTGCTGTACCACCTGCAGGTGCTCATGCTCGAGCGCGGCATCACGCTCGACGACGTCTACTCCCACCTGTGATCGAAGGGTCCTCCATGCTGCGCGTTGCCGTGCCCAACAAGGGCGCCCTGTCCGAATCCGCCGCGTCGATGCTCAAGGAAGCGGGCTACCGCGGGCGTCGCGAGTCGAAGGAACTCGTCGTCGTCGACCGCGACAACGACGTCGAGTTCTTCTTCCTGCGCCCCAAGGACATCGCCGTCTACGTCGGTTCGGGCACCCTCGACCTCGGCATCACCGGGCGTGACCTGCTGCTCGATTCCGGCTCGAGCGCCGTCGAACACCTGCAGCTCGGCTTCGGCGGTTCGACGTTCCGCTACGCCGGCCGCCCGGGTGTCGCGACGTCCGTCAGCGAGCTGGTGGGGCGCCGCATCGCGACGTCGTTCGCCGGCCTCGTGCGGGCCGATCTCGCCAAGAACGGCGTCGAGGCCGAGGTCGTACGTCTCGACGGCGCCGTCGAGACGGCCGTGACGCTCGGCGTCGCCGACGTCATCGCCGACGTCGTCGAGACCGGCACGACGCTGCGCAACGCGGGCCTCGAGGTCTTCGGCGAGCCGATCCTCACGAGTGAGGCCGTCCTCATCCGCCCGGACGCGCGTGAAGTCGGTGACGCCGCACTGACGCTCGTGCGTCGCCTCGAAGGTGTCCTCACGGCCCGCAACTTCGTCATGATGGACTATGACATCGAAGCTTCCCTCGTCGAACGCGCCGCGGCGCTGACGCCGGGGCTCGAGTCGCCGACCGTCTCGCCGCTGCACGACCCGAACAAGGTCGCGGTGCGCGCGATGGTCAACCGCAAGGTCATCAACCACGTGATGGACGAGCTGTACGCGCTCGGCGCGCGTGCCATCCTCGTCACCGACATCGCAGCCTGCCGCCTGTAGTCGAGCCCGCGAGGAGCAATCATGAGTGACGTCGACGCCTACCGTCCCTTCGTCCCGCGACGCGGGCGGGCGATGGCGTTCACCGCGGCGGCGCTGTCCGTCGTCGTGTTCGGCATCGTCGCGTTCGTCCTCGTGCCCGGTGGCGGTGCGACGGGGTGGACGACGATGGACAAGTGGTCGTTGTTCTTCCTCGGGTGTGCGATCGGCTGGATGCTGTCGCGCTGGGGGCTGGTCAAGGCCGTGCCGAACGAGCGCGGTCTCAAGGTGCGCAACCTCATCCTCACGCGTGAGATCGAGTGGGCCGAGATCCTCGGCGTCCAGTTCGGCGGCGGGCGGGCCTGGGCGACGCTCGACCTCGCCGACACCGAGCAGCTCGCCGTCATGGCCATCCAGCGCGCTGACGGCCCGTCGGCCGAGGCGGAGGCCTCGCGCCTCGCGGCCCTCGTCGAGGTCGCTCGTCAGCGTGCCGCAGCCGCGGCGGGCGCGCACGACTGACGCTCGTTCAGCCCCGAATGGGGTCGTCCGGCACGCGAACGAGCGCGTCGGGGCGCGGTGGGTGCGCCGCGAACCAGGCGTCCTCCTGCAACTCCCACGCGAGCCAGTAGGGCACGAACGTCTCGCCGTCGCGCTCCAGCGCGCGCCGCTTGCGTGTCTCGCGCTCGGCCTCCAGCCACAGGGCGGCGTGGGCGAGCGACCGTCCGACCCAGGTCGCGCCGACGCCTTCGACGATGAGCGGACGATCGGGTGTGATTGTGACGCGTCCTCGCGCCGCCGTGCCCGGCCAGTGGGTCGGCAGGTAGGTGCTCGCGTTGTGGCGTGACCACTGCTCGGCGATGTGACGGGCCCGCACGAGCCCCGCCGACAGCCCGTCCCAGTCGCGGTACAGATCGTCGAGGTGGACGATCTGGGCGTCCACGTGACGATCGTGCAGAGCGCCGGCGAGCTGCGTCTTGCCCGAGCCGGAGCGGCCGTCGATCGTGACGAGCCAGCGCGGGCGCGTCATCCGCGCCTCGACGTGCGCGAGGGCGTCGTCGTATTCGACGTGCGGCACGCACGCGAGGGCGGCGGCCTCGGGACGCACGGGGGCCGAGAGCGAGCCGGCGCGTGCGTCATCCACGGATCAAACCTATCGGCGCCGCGTCCGCCGTGGCCTCTAATCTGGTGCCATGACTGTTGCCGTGCGTGTCATCCCGTGCCTCGACGTCGACGCCGGCCGCGTCGTCAAGGGCGTCAACTTCGAGAACCTGCGCGACGCGGGCGACCCCGTCGAGCTCGCCGCGAAGTACGGCGCCCAGGGCGCCGACGAGTTGACGTTCCTCGACGTGACGGCGAGCTCCTCGGATCGTTCGACGACTTACGACGTCGTCTCGCGCACCGCGGAGCAGGTCTTCATCCCGCTGACGGTCGGGGGAGGCGTGCGCACGGTCGACGACGTCGACCGGTTGCTGCGCGCCGGCGCCGACAAGGTCGGCATCAACACGGGCGCCATCGCCCGCCCCGCGGTCATCGGGGAGATCGCCGACCGGTTCGGCGCGCAGGTGCTCGTCCTGTCGGCCGACGTGCGCCACGTCGATGGCCACTACGTCGTGACGACGCACGGTGGGCGTCGCGCGAGCGACCTCGACGCCGTCGAATGGTGTGCTCGCGCGGAGGCGCTGGGCGCCGGGGAGATTCTGCTCAACTCGATGGACGCCGACGGCACGAAGGCCGGCTTCGACCTCGACCTCGTCGACGCCGTGCGCCGCGAGGTCAGCGTCCCGCTCATCGCGAGCGGCGGCGCGGGCGCCGTCGAGCACTTCGAGCCGGCCGTCGCGCACGGCGCTGACGCGGTGCTCGCCGCGTCGGTGTTCCACTACGGCGAGCTGACGATCGGTGACGTCAAGGGTGCCCTTGCGGCGGCGGGGCACCCGGTGCGCTGACGCTCCGTCGTGCGCTGACGCTCAGATGCCGCGCGGTTCAGCGACGAACCGGTTGATGTCGTCGGGCTCGCCCTCGAACTCGACGAAGCTCATCCGCCCGGCCAGGTGCAGCAGCACCTCGCTCGGCTGGCCGGCGACGATGAACTCGCCGATCGGCTCCGACGGCGAGTTGAGCGCCAGCGGCGCGTGCCCCGGGCACAGCGCCGCGACGCGCATCGCCGAGCGGCGCAGCGTCATCCGTGCGGCCGTGGGCAATGCGTCGTAGAGCGCGTTCTGCAGGTCGGCGCCCAGCACGCGGACGCCGTCCTGGTCGGCGGCCGGCAGCTGAGCGCGCAGGATGTCTTCGTGGTGGATGAAGTACTCCTGCAGGTTCGCGTGCGCATCGACGGCGGGGATGCGGAACGGCGAGAACTCGTGCGGACCCTTGCGCACCATGTCGACGAGATCCTCGAACGGGCGCAACGCGTAGCGCTCCCGGGTGCGTTCGGACGCGTCGCGCACCTGGGGCACGAGGATACCGAGGGCCTCCGGGCGGCGCTCACGCATCGCGAGGTGTGCCATGAGATCCCTGACATTCCAGCCGACGCACAGCGTCGGCGCGTCCGGGCCGAGGCGCAGGGCGGTGTCGCACAGGGCATGACGTTCGGCTTGGGCATACTTGCGCATGCCGCAATGTTGTCACCTGCGCGAATGCGCGAGCAAAGGAACCCCACGTGACCTCAGCCGACCTGGCCCCTGACGCCTCACCTGTGCGCGTGGCCGCCGCCGGCGCCCGCGAGCAGTGGCGAGCGTTCGCGCCCGCCGTCATCGGCGCGACGGCATACGGCATCCTCACCGTCCTCACCGCCCGCGTCATCGGCCACCTCGTCGCGGACGTCGTCACGCCGGCGGTGCGCGATCGTCACCTGGACGGTGCGATGGTCTGGCAGATCGTGTGGCAGCTCGGCGGCGTCGTCGCGCTCAACGCGGCCGCCGTCATCCTGCGCCGCATCGCGGCGGGCGTGGCGTACAACAACCTCATCGCCTCGACGCGGCGGCAGGTGACGCGCGCCTACCAGCTGCTGCCCATGCGCTGGCACCTCGCGCACCCGTCGGGTCAGCTGCTGTCGCACGCGAACTCGGACGTCGAGGCGATCTGGAACATCTTCCAGCCGCTGCCGATGGCGCTCGGCGTCGCCGTCATGCTGGCGTTCGGGTTCGTCTCGATCTTCCTCGTCGACGTGTGGCTCGGCGTCGTCGCGCTCGTCGTGTTCCCGCTGCTCATCGTCATCAACTACTGGTTCCAGGTCGTCATGCGCGCCCGCGTGGAAGCGTCTCAGGCCGCGCGAGCGCGCGTCAGCGCCGTCGCGGACGAGAGCTTCGACGGCGCACTCGTCGTCAAGGCGCTCGGGCGAGCGGACGCGGAGGTGTCCCGGTTCGGTGACGCCGCGGGCGAGCTGCGCGACGCCAACGTCAGGCTCGGACGCACCGAGGGCATCTTCGACCCGCTGACGAACGCGCTGCCGACGATCGGTTCGCTGCTCGTGGTCCTCGTCGGCGCCGAGCGGGTCGCGTCAGGCGCGATCACGGCGGCCGACGTCGTCGAGGTGGCGTACCTGTTCAACCTGCTCGCATGGCCGGTGCGTGCGTTCGGCTGGATCCTGTTCAGCCTGCCGCAGGTCGCGATCGGGTGGAAGCGCGTCAAGCCAATCCTCGACGAGGCGGGCTCGACCGTGGTGCCCGCGCGCACGCTGGAGCTACCCGGTGGGCCGATCGGCGTCGAGGTCGAGCACGTGACGTTCCGTCACGACGCGCGGCCGGCGGTGGGGGCTGATGCTGGGAGCGAGTCGGAGGACGGTTCCGACGTGGCCGAGGGCCTTCAGGAGCGGCGCGCAGCGTTGACCGACGTGACGCTGCGCGTGCCCGCGGGCGGATCCCTTGCCGTCGTCGGGGCGACGGGTGCCGGCAAGACGACGCTCGCGCAGGTCATCGCGGGGCTGACGACGACCGATTCGGGCAGCGTGCTCTATGACGGCGTGCCCGCCGCGCATGCCGTGGCACGCGAGGAGCGGGTGGCCCTCGCGACGCAGGAGGCGTTCGTGTTCAACGAGTCGACGCGTGAGAACGTCGCGCTGGGGCGCGCCGGTGTGGATGCGGGGGCTATTGATGCGGCGCTCGGTGTCGCGCACGCCAAGGGGTTCGTTGCGGCGCTGCCGGAGGGGGAGGACACTTCGCTCGGCGAGCGCGGATCGCGGCTCTCTGGCGGTCAGCGTCAGCGCGTGGCGCTCGCGCGCGTGCTCGCGGGACGCCCCGGGCTCGTCGTGCTCGACGATGCGACGAGTGCCATCGACCCCGCGGTCGAAGGGCAGATCCTCACGTCCCTCGAGGAGGCGACGGACGGCTGCACAAGCGTCATCATCGCGCACCGCCGCTCGAGCATCCTGCTCGCCGACGAGGTCGCGTTCCTCGACGCCGGGCGCGTCGTCGCTCAAGGCACGCACGAAGAACTCATGGCGACGCAGCCGGCTTATGCGCTGTTGCTCACGGCGTACGAGACGCAGGACTCTTCAGCGTCCGGGGACGAGTCTGAGGGCGAGGGCCAAGGCGACTCAGACCGCAGCGCATCGGACGGGGCGACATCGGCTCCGCCTCATGCGGGGTCGGACGAGGCGCCCGCGGGGCAGGGGATCGCAGGGCAGACGGGGGTGTTCCACGAATCGGGTGAAGCGGACGAACGCGGCGCGTTGGGAGCCATGACCGCGGCACCCGAAGCGTCGGTCGTCGATGCCGTCCGCGAGGAAGGCGAGGCGCGATGAAGCGGCGCTCGACAACCGCCACGCAGACAGCCGCCACGGCGCAGGCGGCCGGCGCGACTCCCGTCGTCAGTGATCGCGGCACCCTGCGGCGCGGCCTGCAGCTCGCACCCGAGATGACGCGTGGGCTCGGGTGGACGCTGCTGCTCGCTCTCGTCGCGACGACGAGCAACGTCATCGTCCCCATGACGATCCAGCGCGCGATCGATGACGGCATCCTCGCGCCGGGCGGCATCGACCTCGGTGTCGTGCGCTGGACGTGTGCGCTCGCGGTGGTCGGCGTCGTCGTCGCCGGGCTGTGCTCGTACGTGATGAACGTGCGGCTGTTCAAGGCGTCGGAGGCGGGTCTCGCGACGTTGCGCGTCAAGGCGTTCGCGCACGTGCACGCGCTGTCGACGTTGACGCTCAACGCGTCGCGGCGCGGTTCGATGGTCTCGCGCGTGACGAGTGACGTCGACCAGATCTCGATGTTCGTGCAGCGCGGCGGCATGATGCTCATCGTCTCGATCGGGCAGTTGCTCGTCGCGACGGCCCTGATGCTGTGGTACTCGCCGCTGCTGACGGCCGTCGTGTGGGCGACGTTCGTGCCGCTCGTGTTCCTGCTGCGGCACTTCCAGCGCGTCGTCGGGCGCGCGTACGGCGTCGTGCGTGAGCGCGTCGCGGACATGCTCAGTGCGATCTCGGAGTCGGTCGCGGGTGCCGCGACTGTGCGGTTGTTCGGGGTGCAGGAGCGCACGCAGGCGCGCATGGACGAGACGATCGAACGTCAGCGTCGTGCGGCCATCAGCGCGCAGATCCGCGCGGTCGGTGCGTTCGTGTCGGGGCAGGGCATCTCGGGGCTCGCGCTCGTCCTCGTGCTCGCCGTCGGCGCGTGGCAGGGGGCGCACGGGCGGATGAGCGTCGGTGAGATCACGGCGTTCGTGTTCCTGACGAACCTGTTCACGCAGCCGGTGCAGACGGCGACGGAGGTGCTCAACGACCTGCAGAACGCGCTCGCCGGGTGGCGTCGCATCATCGAGGTGCTCGACACGCCACTCGAGGTCGAGCCGCCCACCGAGCCGGTGACGTTGCCGCGAGGGCCCGTCGGGGTCGCATTCAATGACGTGACGTTCGCGTATCGCGCGGGCGACAAGCCCGCTATCGTCGGGCTGACGGCGTCGGTGGCCGCAGGTCGTCGTGTCGCCGTCGTCGGTGAGACCGGTTCGGGCAAGAGCACGCTCGCGAAGTTGCTGACACGACTCGTCGATCCGTCCGACGGTGTCGTGCGTCTCGGAGGCGTCGATCTGCGCGACCTCGACGACGCGTCGCTACGCGCGTCCGTCGCGTACCTGCCGCAGGAAGGGTTCTTGTTCGACGGCACGATCGCCGACAACGTGCGCTTCGCGCGCCCCGACCTGTCGAATGAGGACGTCGCCGCCGCGTTCGACGCCATCGGCTGCGGCGCGTGGTTAGCGGGGCAGCCCGCCGGAGTGCTGACGCAGGTCGGCGCTCGCGGCGGGCGGTTGAGTGCGGGGGAGCGGCAGCTCGTGGCGCTTGCGCGCACGTACGTCGCGGGCCCTGACGTGCTCGTGCTCGACGAGGCGACCTCCAGCGTCGATCC
The DNA here is from genome assembly GCF_002322065.1 of Dermacoccus sp. UBA1591. Classification (NCBI taxonomy): domain Bacteria; kingdom Bacillati; phylum Actinomycetota; class Actinomycetes; order Micrococcales; family Dermacoccaceae; genus Dermacoccus; species Dermacoccus sp. UBA1591. The sequence goes on from NZ_DCNR01000046.1 coordinate 78,862, forward strand.
CACGACGGACGTCGCCGTGGGTCGAGCGCTCGATCAGTTGATGACCGGCCGCACGAGCGTCGTCATCGCGCACCGCCTCGCGAGCGCCGAGAGTGCCGACGAGGTGTGGGTCATGGACGCAGGGCGCCTCGTGCAGCGAGGC
>NZ_DCNR01000015.1:0-13607 GCF_002322065.1 Dermacoccus sp. UBA1591
GTGAACACCATGGTGTTCACGCCCTTCGTCATGTCCGCTCCGCCATCCCCCCGGAGCCCAGGCTCAACCCCAGTGCGGCGGACGCTGATCGAGGTACCACTGATCCTGAGCGCTGCGCGGCCCCGGCGCGTCGTCGTCACGGCTCCACCAGCGCAACCAGTCGGCGTCAGGCGTGGCCGACGCGGGCGCCGCGGCGCCGTCAGCGGCGACCTCACCGTCGCGGCTCGTGGCAACCCGCGTCTGCCCGTCCACCGTGCGCGTCGCAGGCGCCGACGCCCGGCGCGGACGACGACGACGGGGCTCAGAATCGCTCATCGTTCTCCTCCGCGAGGAGGCGACCCACGAGCGCGACGATGCGGGAGCTATCGCGGGCCGGAGCGCGGAACAGGTCGACGGTCCACACGCGATCATGGTGCCAGCCGAGCCGCTCCAGCGCCTCGGGGCGCAGCCGATCGCGTTCGCGGACACTGCCCATCGCGGCGTAGGCATCACCGTCGCTCTCGACGGCGAGCAGCATGCGGCCGGGCTCCCTCGGATGCTCGACGGCCAGGTCGACGCGCATCCGCGAGTGTCCGTACCCGGTGTGCACGACGAGGCCCTCGGCGCGCAGGCGCCGCGCGAGGTCCTCGACGACGTACGGCACGGGCACGATGACGGCGTCCGCGCCGACGCGGCGCAGCGCCACCGACCCCGACGACGACGTGCGGCGCCGTCGCCCGGCGACGACGGTGACGAGTTCGTCACCGTCGAGCTCCGGCTCGCCCGCGCCGGTGTCGAGGCGCTCATCGCACTCGGCGACGTAGAGCAGGAAGTCGCGCAGGAGCACCGCGCCGCGTGAGCGCAGCGCGGCCGGGTCGACCTCGTCGCCGGTGAACGCGGAGACGACGTCCATGCGTCGGCGCGCGCGGGAGATGGCGACGTTGAGGCGACGCTCACCGCCGACGTGGTTGAGCGCCCCGAACCGGCGCACGAGAGCGCCCGTGGGGTACGGCGCGATGCCGAGGGAGAGGATGACGGCGTCGCGCTCGTCGCCCTGGACGCGTTCGAGGTTCTTGACGAAGAACGGCGCCTCCGGGTGGGCGGCGAGGAACGCGGCGAGCTCGCTGTCGACACGTGCCTGCGCGGTGACGGCGCGTTCGAGGCGGCGAGCATGCGTGAGGCCGAGGGTGATGACGCCCAGCGACTCGTGCGGGCGCTGCGCGGCGTGCTGGCGCACGAGGTCGAGGACGGCCTCGACCTCGGCCTTGCCCTGATCCGGCGCCGCCTCGTCGGGGTACGGTTCGCGCACCTCGACGCGGTGAAGGCGCAGCACGTTCTCGACGTCGGCGCGCGGGAAGGTGATGAGTTCACCCTCGTAGACCGCTTCGTTTGAGAAGGCGATGAGACGCTCGTCGAGAGAGCGGTAGTGCCAGCGCAGGTGGCGCACGGGCAGCAGGCCGGCGAGCACGTCGAGCACGGATTCGCCCGTGTGCGCGGTGTCCTCCCCCGCCGAGGTGCGCTGGAAGAAGCTCGTCGGCGCGAGCTGCTGTGTGTCACCGGCGACGACGACCTGCACGCCACGCGAGATCGCCGAGATCGCCTCGGCGGGCGGGATCTGGCTCGCCTCGTCGAAGATGACGACGTCGAACCAGCGCCCCGGCGGCAGCGTCTGCGCGACGACGAGCGGGCTCATCGCCCAGCACGGCGCGAGCGCCGTCATGAGATCCGGCGCACCAGCGAAGGCCTGACGCAGCGCGTCGGCGCTGCCCGCGTGGTGACCGAAGACGAGAGCCGCCTCCATCGCCTCGACCTGCTCGGGCAGGTGCTGCGCGACGGCGTCGATGCGCCGGTAGGCGCGCTGACGCACGCGGTGCGGTGTCTCGTCGAGATGACGGCGATCAGCTGCTGCGTAGCGCTGCGCGGCGGCGCGCAGGTCGTTGCCGCGGTGCTCCTCGTACGCCGGATCCTGACGGCGCACGCGCTCGAGCACGCTCGTCCACCAGATGAACTCCCACTCGGCGGGCACGGCGTCCTCGTTCACGCCCCGCGCCGCGAAGTCGTCGACGACCGGTCCGAGGCCGAGAGCGCGCAGGCGGTCGATCTGCGAGCCGGAGCGCGCCGCGACCTCGATACGGTCGGCGTCGGCGGCGAGGGTCTGGAGGCGTGCGGCGAGCTCGTCGAGGTCGAGCGTCACGAGGTTCGTCGCACCGCGCGTGCCCTCGAGACGCTGCCCGAGCCAGTCGAGTTCGTCGGTCAGGCGCGTGTGCGCGGCGCGCACCTGCTCCGTCATCGGCGGCACGCAGGGGCGCCCCTGCCCGCCGAACTCACGCCAGCGCGCCTGCTCGTCGGCGGCGCGCTGCAGCATGGCGTGCAGATCCTCGGGCGGACGCCCGGGACGCAGCGTCGCGCGGGCCTCCTTGAGCAGCCGGCGACGCTCCATCGCGCCCACCTGGTGCTCGGCGCCCTTGCGCTCGGTACGCGGCGCGCTCGCGACGACGCCCGCGTCGAGGTCGAGCGCGAACACGTCGGAGGTGAACACGTCGAGGGTCTTCGTCACGTGGCTCATGAGGTCGAGCACGTCCGAGGCCTGCGTCATCGTCGTCGGCACGGGCAACCCTGCCGCGTCCGCGAGGGCCGCGAGCGACGCACGGTGGCGGGCCAGTTCGCCGCCGGCCTCATCGGCCGAGCCGTCGTCGCCCGAGCCTCCGCCAACCGAGCCGTCGTCAACCGAGCCGTCATCGCCGGCCAGTCGCAGCACGAGGTCTCGAGCGCGTTCGCTGTGCTCGCTACCGCGCACGCGCGCGCCGAACCAGGCGTCGGGTTCGCCCTCGCCCTTCCACGCGCGATCCTGCGCGAGTCCGAGCAGCGTGCGTCCGGTCTCGTCGCGCGCCTCGGTGTCGAGACGGTTGAGCGGCTCGCCCTCGAGACGCACGCGTGAGCGCGGCGGGTGCGGCAGGGCGTTGAGTTCGGCGATGCGGCTCTGCGCGTCGTGCGCGCTGACGCCGAACGGGTCGCGCACGCGGTGCAGGGCGCGCACGTGCTCGATCAGGGTGACGCGCTCGGATTCGAGTTCGTCGATGACGCGCGGGTCCGGCCCATCCGCGCTCGGACCGTCGCCGTGCGGTGAGCGCAAGGCGTCACCGACGTGCGGGGCACCCGCTGCGGGCGCGGTGACGAGGCGTCGCGCGAGGGTGTCGACGAGGTCGGCGGGCGTGCCGGAACCGGCGTGCGCGTCGAGCATGAGGTCGCCGAGGCCGAGCGCCGACAGCCGTCCGATGACGGCGTCGATCGCGGCGCGCTTCTCGGCGACGAACAGCGCGCTCTTGCCGTGCGCGGTCAGGGTGGCGACGAGATTTGCGATCGTCTGGCTCTTGCCGGTGCCGGGTGGGCCCATGAGGACGAGGTGCTGGCCACCCATGACGGCGTCGATCGCCGCCTGCTGCGCCGAGTCGGCGTCGAGGACGAGAAACTCCTCGCGCGGGTCGGCGTCGAGCCCAGCGGCGGGCGCCTCGGCGCCGACGTCGAAGATCGACGCCTCGTCACCGGCCATCGCGGCGACGACGGGATGCGTGTGCAGGCGCGGCGCCTGCTCTGCGACGTCGCGCACCATCGACAGCTTCGCGTAGCTGAACGTCGAGACGACGAGGCGCTCGTCGATGCGGAACCCCGGGATCGACGCGCCCGCGCGGCGCATCATCGCGTACGTCGGGGCCGGGTCGAACCCGTGCGGGCCGGCCGACGACGCCGTCACGTACTCGTGGTCGATGTTGATGCCGCGTGAGGCGAAGTAGGTGGACAGCGCCGAGTTGAGTTCGACGGTGCGCGAGACCTCGAGGACGAGATCGTCACCGCCGCGGCCACCGAAGTGGATGTCGCACTGGCGCAACAGGATCGGCGCGGCCGGCACCGCGTCACCGCTCATCTGCCACGTCGCGCGGCCGAGGGCGAGGAAACAGCTGAGGATGCCGCGCTCCTCGAGCAGTTCGCGTGACAGGTCACGGATCGCGAGCGCCTTCTCGTACGCCTCGGCGTACGCGTGCTCCGAGCGCACGATCTGCGACAGCAGCACGCTACGTCCCGACAGCAGCTTCGCGACGCCCGCCGGGTGCGCCGTCGTGAGGTCGAGCTCGACGGAGTCGTCGGTGCGCTGCCACAGCAGCGAGTTGCGCCCGCCGAGGTCGACGAGGTGACGCTGCCACACCGCGGCGGCGTCACGCACGGCCTGACGACGGTCCTCGTCTGCCGCGTTCATCGTCTCGTGCGCAGCGTTCACGTGTTCGTTCGTCACCACGGCAGGTTATCGGTGAAACCTGGCGTTCGTCGCCAGGCTCCCCGGCGCTCAGTAGTCGGAGCGGCGCAGGAACGCGTCGACGAACACTCCGGAGATCTGCTCGGGTGTCTTCGTCTGGTAGCTGAGGCCGTCGGTGGCCTTGGCGATGCGCTTGAGCGCGTCGGGGTCGGTACCCGTGCCGAGCGAGATCGTGACGATCTTGACGGGCTTGTCGGCCGAGTACTGCGACTTGAGGCGCGCGAGGAGCTGATCGAGCGAGAGGCCGCCGTTTGGGTCGTCGTTCGTGCCGTCGGTGAGGACGACGACGGAGTTGACGTAGTTCGGGTCGTAGGTGTCGGTGACGCTCTTGTACGCCGCCGCGATCGTGTCGTACAGCGCCGTGTCGCCGTTCTTCGCTGCGAGGCCCGGCAGCGTGTGCGCCTTCGCGATGAGGCCGTTTCGGTAGGTGTCGTCGAGGATCGGCTGCTCACCGTTCGTCAGCGGCAGGTAGTCGACGTGGTTCTTCTGCAGGTTGGAGCTGAACGCCCAGGCCCCGAGGCGCGTGGTCTTCGGCAGCACGTCGAGCGCCGCGATGGCGGTGCTCTCCATCAGCTCGATGCGGCTCTGGCCGCCGTCGATCTTCGTCTGCATCGACCCGGAGACGTCGATGAGGACGAGCATCCGCGCGTCCTTCTTGAGGTTCGTCCAGGCCGTGTCGGCGCTGACGGTCGTCGCCTGCGACGCAGGCGCCATCATCGGCAGCGAGGCCGGTAGGACGCTGCCGCCCGCCGGAGCGTCACTGCCGCCGTTGCGGAAGCCCTGCTCGCTGCGGTAGGTCTTCTCCGCGGGGCTGAGCAACTGCTGCTTCAGCGCATCGAGGGCAGCGCTGTCGGCCTGGGTGCCGCGCACCGGCGTCACCCACTGATACTCGAGTTGTTTCGCGCCGCCCGCCGGCACCATCGGCGTCAGCGGCTTGTCGGGGTGGGCCTTGTTGAACGCGAGCATCTGCTGCTCGCTCACCGGGTAGATGCGCGCGCGGTCGGCGCCCTGCAGCGCGTTGCCGTCCATCGTCGCGGCCGTCGTCAGCGACCGCGACAGGCGCAGCACCGCGCGCATGAGGTCGGAGCGCGCGTCGTTGGCGTTGGCCTGCTGATCTGCGGCGATGACGGCGAGCAGGCTCTCCGTCGCGACATCGGTGTCGATGAAACTGACGGGCAGCTTGTTGTCGAGCACGCTCAACCAGCTGTTCGGCTTCTTCGCCGCGCTGCGCAGGCTCGCGGGCACGCCCATGACGACGGGGCTCGTCGCGATCGTGTCGCCCGTCGTCACCCAGCCGCTGCCGAGCTTCTTCTCGATGAGCTGCGTCCACGCGGGCGAGTCGCTGATCCACACCTGCGGTTCGCTCGGCGAACTCGTGATGATCGACTGGTACGTGTCGCCCGGGTTCTGCGAGCTGACGCTGTACGACGCGCATACGTCACCGCGTGCCTCGACCTGATCCGCGGCGTGACGAACGGCGTCGGCGATCGCCGCGGGAGCCGCGACCTGCACGACCGACTGCGCCGAGCAGTTCGTACGCCCCTCGCCGTGCGCGGCGACCACCTTCGTCGCCCCCGCCCCCGTGACGGCGACGACGCCGGCCAGCCCCGCGAGCGCCATCACCCGACGACGGGTGGGGACGCTAGGCGTGGGCGTGTGATGTTCGGCCATGACGCCCCAATGTACCGGGGAGGTGGTGGCCGAGGCTGCCATCTTCAGCAGTTCGACGCCTGCTGCGCGCGCGTCGTTGCCTGCGAGCTCGAACCCGCCGCGCGGGGCTGCTGATCCCATCGGTCGAGCAGTACGCACCCTGTTGACGACACGACGTCAGGTCGAGACGCGTCGTCAGCACACAGTTCAGTGCACCGTGATCTGCGGCGCGAACAGTCGCATGACGTCGAGGGCGCGCTCGTGGTTCGTGACGTCCGAGCCGGCGCAGGCCGAGGCGACGACGTGGACGCGCGCCCCGGCGTCAGCGGCAGCGAGTGCTGTCGCGACGACGCAGCAGTCGGTGGAGACACCCGCGAGCACGAGCGTCGGGGTGTCGCCTGTGAGTCCGCGCACCTGCTCGCCCCACTTGCCGAACGTCGGTTCGTCGACATGGTGGGCGCCCGCCGCGATGTCGGCGATCTCGGGCACGAGGGCGTACATCTCGTCCTCGCCCGGGCGGGCCGCGAACGGCCACGCGGCGTAGTAATCCGCCCACGATCCTCGCGGCGGCAGCTGCGGCACGAAGCGCGTGACGATCGTGCGGCCGGTGTACCGCTCAGCCAATGCATGCATCGGCGTGAGCGCGGCGGAGAACATCGGCGAACCCCACTCGCTCGAGGACGAGGCGAACACGACCTGCGGGTCGATGATGACGAGCCACGCGTCGTCGGGAAGCACATCGGCAATCATGACGTCACCTTCCCGCGCCGGTCGTCCGAGCCCACAACGCCGTGTCCGGCGTCATCGTCGAGTTCCTGACGACGCACCCGCCCACGTCGCAGCAGCAGCGTCGCGACGAACGACAGCACGAGCGCGAGGAGCACGCCGATGTTGGAGTAGGCCCAGTCGCCGCTCCAACCGTCCGTCGTCTCGTGGCCGAGGCCGAGCGGGTCGAGCAGGTAGCCCTGCCAGTTGTTCCACGACGCGTCCGCGGCGAAGCTGTTGACGACGAGCCCCCACCCGATGACGGAGGCGACCGCGAGGACGGCCAGTGACGTCCAGTCGAACGCGCCGTAGCGCCCGCGGGCGTCGAACAGCGCAGCCTCGTCGTAGTCGCGGCGCCGCAGCGCGATGTCGGCGATCATGATGCCCGCCCACGACGCGAGGGGCACGCCGAGGGTGATGAGGAACGACTGGAACGGGCCGAGGAAGTCCTGCGCGAAGAACACGACCCAGATCGTGCCGAGCGTCAGGATCGCGCCGTCGACGAGCGCCGCCGCCGGTCGCGGGATGCGCACGCCGAGGCTGAGCAGCGTCAGGCCCGAGGAGTAGATGCCGAGAACCGCGCCCGACACGAGTGCGAGTACGGCCGCGACGAGGAACGGGATGAGGAACCACGTCGGCAGGATCGTCGCGAGCGTGCCGACGGGGTCGGCGGCGATGCCTTCCTCGAGCTTCGGATTCGATGCGGCGAGCAGCAGACCGTACGTCAGCAGCAGGACGGGCGCGACGGCGCCGCCGAACGTGTTCCAGAAGACGATCGCGCCGCCCGAGGCGTCACGGCGCTGGTAGCGCGACCAGTCGGCGGCGATGTTGATCCAGCCGAGGCCGAACCCCGTCATCACCATGACGAGCGCGCCCGTCACCGCCTGCCATGAACCGGCGGGGACGGCCGTCACCGCGCTCCAGTGCACCTCGTCGAGGGTGAGGGCGACGTAGGCGAGGGTGGCGAGCCCCGTCAGCCAGGTGAGGACGGACTGCAGCTTCATGATGATGTGGTAGCCCGCGACGGAGGCGAGCACGATCATCGCGGCGACGACGACGGCGGCGACTATCTTCGTGGCCGTGCCACCGCCCCAGCCGAGCCGGTCGAAGATCGTGGATGTCGCGAGCACCGCCATGATCGACAGGAACGTCTCCCACCCGATCGACGTCAGCCACGAGATGACGCCCGGCACCTTCTGGCCGCGGACACCGAACGCAGCGCGCGACAGCACCATCGTCGGCGCGCTGCCCCGCTTGCCGGCGACGGCGATGAGTCCGCACAGCAGGAACGACAGGGCGACGCCGACGACGCACACCGCGAGCGCCTGCGCGAAAGAGATGCCGAAGCCGAGGACGAACGAGGCGGTCGCCATGCCGAAGACGCTGACGTTGGCCGCGAACCATGGCCAGAACAGGTCGCGCGGGCGCGCCGTACGCTCCGATTCGTCGATGATCTCGATGCCCGTGGTCTCGACGGAGAGGCGACGGGATGCGGCCGCAGTGGCGGCCTGCCGCGACGCTGCGGCGTCAGCTGGTGTGCTCATGCGCTCATCGTGGCAGGCGGACGACGCGCGTGGGGCGTTTCGACCAGCCCTTTTGGTCACCATGACATGACGTGTGCTCGGCCTGGCGCTCGCGCGGCGGGTCGACGGGATGGTCTGGCACGCAAGGCCGCCGGCGCTGCGACTGCTGACCGGCGAGGACGATCGTGGTTGTGGCGGGCGCTTGCGCCGACCTCGCTGAGGCGATCGAAAACGACGCGTCGGCCGAGCCCGCGCCCTCAGCCGAGCTCGTCGAGCACACCCGGCTGTCGAGCGACGACGACGAGTGCCGCGGCGAGAGCGGAGCGTTCGTCAGGGGCGACGAGGTCGGCCAGGGCTGCGGCGTCGGTGGGTAACCCCGCCAGCCGGGCGCCCTTGACCGTCAGCGTGTCGGCGAAGGGTTCTCTCAGGTGCCACGTCGACTGCACCTCGCGCACGACGATGCCCGCGCCCGTCGGGCCGATGCCGTCGAACTCCTGCAGCAGCTTCACGATCCGTTTCGGGTCAGCGCCCGCTTCGTCGCGCAGACGCCGCAGGTCGTCGTCCCATCGCTCGCGGATCGTCTCGGCGTTCTTGCCGAGACGCGTCGACGTCGAGAAGTCGTAGCGCCGATAGCCGCCGCGGCCGAGGGCGTCGACGCGTTGCTGCCACGACGTCGCACGGGTGCCCGACGGTGTCGTGCAACCGATCGCGAACAGCTCGCGCGCGCTCGCGAGGGCCGCCTCGGCGCGGATGCGAGCCGACAGCAACTGTGCGACGACGAGCAGCTGCCACAGCGCCGCGGGTTCGTCGACGAGTCTCACACCGGCGCGTTCGGCGAACGTCTCACCGTGCGCGGCAACGAGTTTCGCGGCCAGGGCCCGGGCGTCAGTCACCGCAGGGTGGCGAGTGCCATGGGCAGGCGGGGCGGGATCTCACCGGCGAGGAAGCCGACGCGCCCGTGTTCGGCCGCGAGCACATCCCCGGCCGCAGCATGGACGTGCTTGCCCCACACGAGGCCCTGCGCGAGCCCGACGCGCAGTGCCGCCTGCCCGGACAGCATCGCCGCGCCAGGCGTCGAGCGATCGCCGCCGATGACGAGGCGCTGGCCGCGGCTGTACTTCGTGCCGGTCGGCTCGGGCAGCGGCCAGCTGCGCAGCAGATTGGGCGTCACCGTCGTCGGCGACATGGCGTCACCGCCGCGTGCGACATCGGGGATCTCGGGGCGCTCGATGCTCATGCTGGCGTCTCATTCTCGCCGGCGTTCGACGCGCTGTCGTCGGACTCGCGCTTCTCGTCGCGCTGCGCCGAACCATGTGCGTCGATGTCGTCGGCCGCGCCCGGTTGATCGGTGACGGCGATGCCCGCGTCGCGCAAGTGTTCGTCGAGGTTGTAGTCGAGCAGGCGCCAGCCGGTCGGCGATTCGTCGTCGCTGACGAGGCGGCAGATCGCTGCGTTGCGCATTCCGTTCGTGCGGGCGCGCTCCATGACGGCGTCCTCGTCCATGCCCTCGGCGACGTAGCAGAACATGAGGTTGACGACGTCGTGCGCCGTGACGAGCACCGTCTTGCCCGCGGCGCGCAGACGCAGATCGGCCATGACGGCGCGGACGCGGCCGGCGACGTCGGCCCAGGATTCGCCGCCGGAGGGGCGGTAGTAGAACTTGCCGATCCATTCGCGACGCTTCGCCTCCTCGGGGTAGGCGTCGCGGATGCCGCGCCCGGTGAGCATGTCGGTGACACCCATGTCGCGGTCGCGCAGACGCTCGTCGACGAGGACGGGCAGTTCGAGCGACGCCTTGTCGAGCGCGATCTGGCCCGTCTGACGCGCGCGTCGATACGGGCTCGTCCACGTGACGTCCGGCTGATCGTCGGCGGGCTGTTTCGCGAGCCACGTGCCGACGGCGGCGGCTTGTCGGCGGCCGAGTTCGCTCAGTTCGATGTCGGGGTCGCGCACGGGCACGTCGATGCGCTCGAGGTCATCGCGCAGCGCCGCCTCCGCTGCCACGTTGCCCTCCGACTCGCCATGACGCACGAGAACGAGAGTTACCTGATCCACACCGTTGACGCTATGCCCTGCCATCGACGACGCGCCACTCCCCCGCGCCACCCGTGGGCACGCGCGTCAGTGCACGAGACCGTCGGTCCCGACGAGGGGGTTGGCGCTCGTCGGCACGCGTTCGGCCTCCGGGATCGCGCCGGGCGCGGTGCCGTCACCGAACGGGGTGCCGCCGAGACGCGCTCGATCGTGCGGTTCGGCCCAGACGCTCAGGTCGGGACCGCCGGGGATGATGCCCTTGGGGTTGAGGTCGCGGTGCACGAGGTAGTAGTGCTGCTTGATCTGGGTGAAGTCGATCGTGTCGCCGAATCCGGGCGTCGTGAACAGGTCGCGCGCGTAACCCCAGAGGTTCGGCATCTCGGTGAGCTTGCGGCGATTGCACTTGAAGTGACCGTGGTAGACAGCGTCGAATCGCGCGAGCGTCGTGAACAGGCGCACGTCGGATTCGGTGATCGCGTCGCCGACGAGGTAGCGGCGCGTTGCGAGACGCTCCTCGAGCCAGTCGAGGGCGGTGAACAGCCGCTCATAGGCGGTGTCGTAGGCCAGCTGATCCCCCGCGAAGCCGCAACGATAGACGCCGTTGTTCACCTCGGTGTAGACGCGCTGGTTGACGGCGTCCATCTCCTCGCGCAGTCCCTGCGGCCACAGGTCGGGGGCGCCGGCGCGGTGGTGGCGCGTCCACTGCGTCGCGAAGTCCTCGGTGATCTGTGCGAAGTCGTTGGTCACGACCTCGCCGCTGCGCTCGTCGACCATCGCCGGCACCGTGATGCCCCTCGGATAGCCGGGTAAGCGCGCCTCATAGGCATCCTTGAGGCGCGGGATGCGTAGGACGGGGTCGAGCCCGCCGGGGTCGAGGTCGAACGTCCACGAGTTCTCGTCGTGCGTCGGGCCGCACAACCCCATCGAGATGACGTCCTCGAGCCCGAGCAGGCGCCGGACGATGATGGCGCGGTTCGCCCACGGGCACGCGCGGGCGGCGACGAGACGGTAGCGCCCCGGCTCCACGGGCCACCGCGCGTCGGGATCGTCGAGGATGCGGTCCTCGATGTACTGCGTGTCGCGGGTGTACGCCTTGCCCTCGCCAGCCATGTCGATCTCCCAGGTCGTCAAATCTCGAACCGCCGTCAACCCGGGCGGTCATGGCGCCGAGTGGTGCGACGCCTCGTCCAGTATGCGCCGGGGCACGGAGGTGCGGGCGTCACGCCAGGCACGCCGGGGCGCGTCGTGGCGTTCACACGCGCGTCGAGGTCGCACCCGGCCTCGACGCGCAGGCGGGGCCATCCTCATACCTCTGCTCGCGTGAACGCGACGCTTCGTGACGCTCGGCTGACGATGGCAGGCCTTGCTACCGTCGTGTCATGGAGCGCATCGAATTCTTCTATGACCCGTGTTGTCCGTTCTGCTGGATCACGAGCCGGTTCCTTCTCGAGGTGAGCGCGGAGCGTGACGTCGACGTCACGTGGCGTCCGTTCAGCTTGGCGATGAAGAACAACGAGCTCGCCGGAGACGATGATGCCGTCAACGAGCACGGCGAGATGCACCGTTCGTCGCATCGCGTGTTGCGCGTCATCACGAAGGCGGCGGACCAGCACGGTGCGAGTGTCATCGACCTGTACTCGGCGTTTGGCCGACGCTTCCACCTCGACCACGAGAAGTACGACGACATGATGATCGCCGACGTTCTCGCCGCCGCCGGGCTGCCGGCGGAGCTGGCGAAGGCGGCTGACGACACGTCGCTCGACGAGGGTCTGCAGGCGTCGATCGACTCCGCTGTCGAGGCGGTCGGTGATGACACGGGCGTGCCGACGATCGTCTTCGTCTCCGATGACGGTCAGCGCCGCGGCTTCTACGGCCCCGTGCTGCAGGAACTGCCGAACAAGGACGACGCGCTGTGCCTGTGGGATTCGCTCGTCGGCCTCGTCAGCGTCTCGGCGTTCTACGAACTCAAGCGCACCCGCCCAGAGGGCATGCCCGACACGGCGAGCACGAAGGGTCTCTGACGGCCTGAGCCCTGCGGCCCGCCCCACTTGCGCGTCACGTCGCGCAAGCGGGGAGGCGACAGCACCCTTTGCGCCCAAATGCACCCGGGTGCATTTGGGCGCAAGGTGTGTGTTTACTCGCGTGCACGCCTCACCGCCCGGGCGAGGTGCTGTCTGGCCGATTGCGGGGCGCTTGGCCATTCTGCAGTCACCGGAAAGTGCGGTCATTCTCCTCTGTGCGTGTCCCGACTAGATGGGCGCGCCCTGGAGACGTCCGCCCATCTCGGCCGCGCGTCAGAGATGAACTGGACACACCACGGCCGGCCCGCCTGCATTGCAGGTCAGGGCCGGTCTTCGCGTCGCGGCGGCCACTCCGGCGTCCACGGCCCACTGTGAAAGGCACTTATGCGCTCTCAGACACCGCTGCCCTCGAGCGTGACGTCGAGCGCTCGGGCCAGCAAGGTGAGCGCTACGTCTTGAATGGGCTCCTGCTGGGCGCTGGCGGTGGCGATCAGCGCGCGGTACAGAGCGTCGGGAACGTCCTCGATGATCAGGCTCTGCGCGTCGGGGTCGGTCTTGGTCCCCGTCTGGGTTCCGTTCATCGAATACAGGACATATTCGACGACCTGTGGCCCTACACCGAGTTCTTTGGCTGCGGCAGCGGCAAGTTCGAGGTACTGGTCATACTGCGTGCTCGTCCAACCCCAGGAGTCCCAGCCGAGGCTGCGGGCAACACGGGCATCCAGGATCAGGGGTCGCTTGCCGCCGACGCCCTCGCGCCCGTAGCCGGAGAAGTAGAGCCACTTCGTGAAGAAGGCCGGGCCGAAGTACTTGATGTGGTTCGTACCGCCCGGCTGCAGGCTGGCGTAAACGGCCTTCGGGTCTTCGCCCGCGCGAATGGCCCGATGCGCGGCCAAAAGCTTGGCGGCCACGTCGGGAGAGTGCAGAGGACGACGGCACCGATAGCCGGTGATGCCCTGCCAGCCGGCTCCCCAGCCGCACATGAGCACGTACAGATCGAGGGCGTCAGCCTCGGTGTCCACGTTCTCGGCTCGTTTGAAGATGTCGCTGCGGGTGACGGGGTGTTTCTTACCATCACCAGGCACCGCATCGGCGAGTATGGCCGGCATGTCGAGCCCTTGTGGCCAGGACTTCCGCCAGGTGCCGGGATAGAAGTATTCCTCCTGGGCCTCGACCTTCGCATCCGTGGCGAGGTCGCCGTGGGCCTTGATGAGCGATACGAGCGCGGCCGATGTGGTGATCAGGTTCGGAGGATAGGTGACGCAGAGGGGCGCCGCGGCGAATTCGCGGGCCCGAGCATTCTGCCGAATGCGAGCGAAATGGCTG
>NZ_DCNR01000014.1:0-11530 GCF_002322065.1 Dermacoccus sp. UBA1591
CAGCCATTTCGCTCGCATTCACCGCCGAGGTGGGGCCTGGTGCTCCCGGGCAGATTCGAACTGCCGACACCCGCTTTAGGAGAACTTGGTCGTCAACCTCGGCGAAACGAACCTCGCGGCAAAATTGCGGCACATCGACTGTCCTGCCACGGTTTTCGAGACCTTGCGGCCATGCCGCCGCGCGTGATGGATCACCCATCAGGGAAGCTGCGAGCCATCTCGTGTGTACTTTTTGTGCACTCGCACGTCACTGTCGATACTCCTTCGAATCTCGTCTGGATCTGAGGACCTGCGCGAATCCTGTAGATTGACATCACCATGACCGGCCCGCCTGCATCGCAGGTCAGGGCCGGTCCTCGCATGTAGGGGGTCATCCGGTGCCGATGCCGTACGGGAAGCCTTGGCTGTCGATGCACGACCAGGCTGAACTCCTTGAGTCTCGTGGCCTGATCGGCGCACGAGCCCACATCGACGATCTCGCGCACTTCGGCTACTACCGCCTCAGCGGCTACTGGTACCCGTTCCGCGCCCTCTCCCCCGGCGGCGAACGCCTCGATCACTTCTTCGAGGGCACCACGTTCGATGACGTGCTCGCCATCCACCATTTCGACACTGAGTTGCGTGACACCGTCTGGCGCTGCATCTCGCACATCGAGCTGCATCTGCGCGTGACCGTCGGCTACGAACTCGGGCGGCTCGGATCGTTCGCTCACCTCGACCGCGCAGTCCTTGACGAACGGGCCGCCAATCAGAAGTTCAATCAGTTCCGAAAGTCACTGGCCGACCTTCAGGCGCGGTCGAAGGAAGACTTCGTCCAGCACCATCAGCGCCGCTACGACGGGCAGATACCAGTCTGGGTCGCAACGGAGATCATGCAGCTCGGGCAACTCGTCACCCTGTACGAGATGACCCCGTTCGCGTGCCGCGCAGCCATCGCCGACCACTTCGGCGCACGCGCGGACGAACTGCGCTCGTGGCTCAAGGCCATCAACATCGTGCGAAACGTCGTCGCTCATCACGGTCGCCTCTGGAACCGAGCGATCGGCATGAAACCTCAGCTCAACCGCCGCAACCAGGATCCCCTCCTCGATCACGCTCGAGCCAGCGTCGACCGCGTCTACGGCACCCTCGCCGTCATCGCCTACCTGCTGCGCCACGACGACCGACACGACCTCGTCGGACAGCTACGCCACACGCTGGAGCAGTTCCCCTCGATCCGGACCCTGAGCCCGGACATGATGATGCTGCCGGAGAACTGGCAGGATCTGCCGCTCTGGTCCGTGCCGCCGACACTGATCAGCCCCCGATGACGTGACCTCGACGTCGACGTCCCCGTAGCCAGATGATGCTCTGGATCTGATGTTCCGTCAGCTCGGGCGGCGGCAACTGGCCCTCCTGCTTGTAGTGCCACATGACGGTCCGTGCGTCGCTGAGCGTCAGCCCGAGCGACAACAACGCCCGCAGAGAATCCAAGGATCGGACGGTCACACGGTAGTGACTCTGCCCCTCTGAGTAGTAGCGCCTCTCCAAGCACCAACAGACTTCCCACGCCTTCCACGCGGGAACGTCGAGCTCCGCGGCTACCCGCGAGGCCGAGATAAGCAGCCGCGGAGCATCGGGGGCTTCCCACGCCATCAGAACCACCAACTGCGCGCGGGTTCCTGCGGCATGTCGTTGACCCAGGCCAGCAGGGAGACATAGACGATTCGGTAGTTCGTATTGCCTTGCCCGATGAAGACTCGGTGGAGGTCCCCAGAACGCACGGCTTCACGAATGGCGTTCTCCGTGAGGCTCAAGCGCCAGGCTGCTTCCTTCACCGTGATCAGGATTCGCTCGTCGTGAGGGTCGGGGTCGCCATCGCGAAAGAGTTCATCGCCTCGCGGACGACCACCTCGGCGGCGCGCTCCACTTGGAGAGTCGATGGGTAGCTCCTCGCGCGCCAGCTGTTCGCTGCGGCCGCGCGGCTTTCTCGTCTTCGTGGCAGCTGCTGCAACCCGGCGAGCATCATGGTGCCGTGCTGGGCCGAAGTGTCCTTCCGGGTAGTCGCCCGTCTCGAGATAGTGCTTCCCAGCGTCGGTCAGTTCCACGTCCCACTCGTCGCCGTGTCCGTAGATGGCGACTAGCCGCCGGTTGGCTAACGCCCGTGCTGAGATCCTGTATCCGGTGGGCGGGTCCTCAGGCACAGACCCGTCGCGGATCGATTCCAGGATTTCTCGCTGACGCTCTGTGATCGACCCTGTCATGATCACTCGCTCGCTGACGTACCCGACGGCGTGATCGTTCCCCAAGCCACCGTGGGGCGCCCCGTCCCACCCAGACCGGAATCAATCAGAGCGCGAAGATGCGCCGTCACGTCCGCGACCCCGTAGGGGCACGCTGCGACAATCGTGGCCGGGCGCTGTAGCGGCCCTTGGTACTGGGCCTTCCACCCGGCCCCCTCCCCCATGGCCAGCAGGGCTGACAGAGCCTCCTGTGGGTCTGCGCCCGGTCCGCAGATGATCAGCACTCCCTTCTCAGAGCGGGACGGATCCAGGACCTGGAACGGGAGAACATCTTCCACCCGCTCCCCAGCTCGAAGGAGTGTCACTCCGATGGTGTTCGCAGCTCCTACCACGATGGGCCACACGAACGCCTGAATACGGCAATCGAAGTCACATTGCTCCGCCGCCCGCGAAGCTTCATCGCGTACCGCTCGGCGAGCGTCATCGAGCCAGCTCTCGTCTTGAACAGGAAGGAAGCGGCGCCGGACGGACTGCATCGCCGGAGTGTCGAGGATGTGGGCGACTCGGTCCAGGTGGAAGATCTCGACATCCAGGCTCAGGTCTTTGGCAATCTTCGTGAGCTTGTCTCGCTGCCCAAGCTTGATGGGCTGGTTCGTGACGAACGCGATCCCTTGAGCATCAGATGCTGCCATCTTGGACGCGTCGTCCGTGAACTTCGCCTTGATGGCGCTGAAGGACTGAGTATCGCGGGGGAAGTAGACCGCCATCCCCCAGCGCTGCCCCTTCCGGTTGCCCACGGCGTCGAAGCCGCCATCGGGACCGCCCATAGGGTGCGACGGATCAAGCTCCTCGTATCCTGCGTGAGCGAGTATCTGCGCGGCCAACCGCTCCGAAGTCGGTTGATCCTGCATCCAGTACCGCAGGTGCCTCACGGTCTCGTTCGCGTCCATCCGGATGTCCTCACTCCTGCACGTAATCGCCAGGCTGACTAGGCTTCAGATATTCGACGGCTCGACTTCAGGAGAACACATGATCGACTTCGGCCTGGATGACCCCGCCGTAGCCGCCCACTTCGACCGGGCTCTCCTTGTCATCCAGGATCCCATCACAGAGCTGGCCGAGCGGCTCAATGCCATTGAACGAGTCCCGGCCTCCACCGAGCTCTACCGACTACACGAGGGACTCGCAGACGGGCCCCTTCGCCTCGACCAGGTGCTGTTCTCCGCGGCCGAAGCATCAGTCGGATCGCTGCAGCAGATCTCCAGACTGGTGACTGATGAGCTGCCCACCTCACCGATCGTCTTTCAGACCCTCTTGCGTACTGCTCTGGTCGGAGCTGCGAGGGTTGTCTACGTCCTGCTGCCATCAGACCCAGAACTTCGAAGCGAGCGAGCCGCTGCAGTTGTCGCCCAAGATCTCGGCAGCGGGATCCGCGGACTCAAACGGTACGTCCAGTTCGAAGGCCTTGCCGGGGTGCGAGCCCCTGAGGAACTTCTGGATAGCTTCCGCGCACAACATCAGGCACTGGGGTCTTCGAAGATAGAGACGAAGGATGGCGCGACGGTTGACGACATGACCGCAGCTATCGCTGAAGCGTTGATCAGCGCCGCACCGGATGAGCACACCGATGAGAACGTAGCGATCCTGCAAGACGAAGCAGCATGGCTATGGAACACCTACAGCGGGCTCGCCCACGGGCATGCCTGGCCCCGCTTTATGTGGACCCTGAGCGGTGATCGCCGGATACCCGGGGACTTCGCCATGGATCTCCATCATGTCGCGACCTGCGCGCACTTCGCACTCGTTGCGTTACTCGCGCGGTGCGCTCCCCAGAGCGCAGGTGAGACTAGGCCCGTTAATGTCGGCGGGAACAAAACCGCGCCTTCATAACCGCGCGGACGTCGCACTCGTGTCGCATGACATTAACGATCGATTCTGGCGCGACAGAACCTCGACGACCGGCGGGTGCGGGTTCGTGTGGGGCGCAGGTGGACGGAAACCCCCGCAAAACTGACAGTGCCGGAACCCCCGTTTTTGTCGGGTATGCGCGGGTGTCCACCGCTGAGCAGCTCGTCGATCGCCAGATTGATGCTCTACGTGACGCAGGGTGCCAGCGCATCTTCATCGATCATGGGGTCACCGGTGTGCGGATGGACCGCCCCGAGCTGCAAGCCGCTCGCGCGTGGATGCGTCCGGGTGATGTCCTCACGATCGCGAGCCTCGATCGACTCGGCCGCAACGTCCGAGGCGTCCTCGAACTCGTCGACGGCCTCGAGCGGCACGGGATGGGTCTTCGCGTCTTGCAGCTAGGCCTCGACACCTCCACGCCGAGTGGAAGGCTGGTGCTGACCGTGCTGCTGGCTGTGGCACAGCTCGAGCGCGACCATCTGTCCGAGCGCACCCGCGACGGGCTCGCCGCCGCACGGCGGCGCGGCCGGGTCGGCGGACGCCCTCGAGCCCTTACGCAGGCCCAGGTTCGGGCTGTCCGCGCGATGCGTGATGACGGAGCCTCCCTCGAAGAATGTGGCGCTGCTTTCGGCGTCTCCGCCCGCACCATTAGCCGCGCTACTGCACCACGATGACAGCGTCTGTGCAGGCCCGGGCGGCGCCGCTCACGGCGCCATCGGGCTCACGGGCTGGCTGCGTCCCTTGAGCTCCTCCCACGTTTCAGTTGCGGCGACGTCGTCCTCGTACGCGATGAGGTAGCCCCAGCGCTGATCGGCGAAGTCGGGCTCGGCGAGCAGCTTGATGACGGTGGTCTCGGCGGCCTCACGTTTGGCTTGCACGTCGTCGTCGGCTCGCCCGCGCGCGTCCTTGCCCTCGATGATCCAGTGGACCCCGTCGGTGTCGAACGCGACGAAATCGGGGTAGTACTTGTTCTTCAGGTTGTACTGGATGCTCGCCCGCTCCGGCACGTGCAGGCGCTTCCACCACACGATGCTGGGTGAAACGTTCAGCAGACGCGCCAGTGCGTACTCGCCGCTCCACGAATCAAATGACTCAACGGGGAAGAGGCCCCGGAACCACCCGTCGTAGTAGCGGCCCCTCACGAACTTCTTTCTGTCGTCGATCTGCTCGTGCACCCGCTCACCGGGCGGCAGGTAGTACTCATCGGCCTGCGGCAAGACCTTCGGCACGATCTCGGTGACGACCTTCGTCTCCTTCAGCATGTCCGTGACCGCCGTCTTAACGAGGTTCTCAACCTCGTTCGCTGCGGAGGCGATGGTCTTGACCGTCCACTCGGTGACGGGCGCCGCAGCGAGGAACGTCGGGATGATGTGTCGTTTCGCGAGCATCGCATTCTGCGGCGTCTGCGGCACGACTTGCATGCGCATCAACAACTGCGTCAAGGCCCGTTCAGTATCCTCGAGGCTTTGCGGCGCGCTTTCCACCGTGGCCACGTCCGTGTCAGCGACCCCGAGCTTGCGGCCGACACTCGCCACGATCTCCTTACGTACCATGACGTCGCCGGTGGTGCTCACCTTCGCAGCAGCCGCCTGAATCTGTGCGGGCTTGATGCGCTCGAAGCTGAACGTCGGCTGCTGGGCCCGCATGACAGTGACGGGGAACGTGAACGTGGTACCCACAAACTCTTCGTTCATCTCAACGCGAACTGGCTCGAGCGTAACGCCCGGTCGGCTCGAGGCATTCTCGAGGTCGTCGAGTTGGTTGATGCCCAAGCCGAGCACGTCCACGCTTCGCCCTTCTGCATCCCAACCGGAGCTGTCGTCCGTGGTCGTGCTGCTGTCGCCGTGCGTGGTCTCGTCGTGGCCGGGTGCGCCAGACGACGGCGACTGCCCGCGCCCCGATTCTGTGTCGTGGCCCCCAGGCTGGGCGGTTTCGTCCAGGCGCTGGTCGGGGGTAGCCCCTGTCTGACGAAGAAGGGCCTTGAGCCGGTCATCGCCGGCTCGATCCGGAACCGCCTCATCGAGGCCAAACTGTTCGAGGACGTGCTCGGCGTCGAGTAACTCGCGGAACGATTGATGGGCGATGATGTCGAGCTGGTCGATCTGACGCACCCCGGTCCACGCGCCGAACGGCAGGCGCAGTCCTCGGCCCATCGTCTGCTGGGTGAGCACGTCGGATGCCATCGCTCGCAGCGTGACGACGACGGCGATGTTCTTGACGTCCCACCCCTCCTTGAGCTTGTTGACGCTCACGACGGCCAGTACGGGAGAGTCGGGCTGGTCGAGGCGGTCGAGCAGCGTCTGGGTCGCCGCGTCGTTGTGCTCGTTGTCTACCTGCAGGACGGCGCTGGTGCTGTCGAGGTACCCCGGCGAGCGCAGCAGATCCGCTACCTGGGTGGCGTGCTCCACGTCCGCGCAGACGACGAACGTGACGGCGTTGAGGCGGCGTGTGCCCGGGTGCGCAGCCACCCAGGCGTCGTACGCGTCCTGCTTGATCCGGCGCAACGACAACGCGTCGCGCAACTGCTGCTCCTCGCTCGCCGTGTCCGATCCGTACCCACCCTTGCGGAAGGCGAGAACGGGCGCCTTGACGAACCGGTCGGCGATCGCCTGGTACAGGGGGTAGCGGAAGACGACATGATCGCTCGCCGAGGCTGAGGCCGTCAGACCGATCGTCGCCGCGGGGTTCAGTTCGCGCAGGGCCGCCGAGAAGGCCTTCGCTGATGGGCCGTAGAGGTGAGATTCGTCAGCGATGACGACGAGATCCTCCCGAGTGGCCAAGTACTCGAAGAGCGCCCCCGAGGATTCGTCGAACTTGCGTGTGCGCAGCTGCGCAGCGGTGGTCTTGGATCCCTTCGTCTCTCCGTCGAGGTTCTTCGGGGCGATGAGCTGATGGATGTTGAAGATGAACGCCATCACGGGGTTCTCGGGCCCGAACGTCAGGGATGCTGGGCCGTTCTGGCGCGTTCGCCAGGCCGAGTAGTCCTGCGGCGTCGTCACCATCGGCGCGACGGGGGCGCCAGCAATGTAACGCCCGGAACCGGGCGTGAAGTTCTGCACCGTCTTCGTCTGCACCGTCAGCGACGGTGTGACGATCATGACGTGCTCGATGCCCTGCCGACGCAGGTACTCGACGAACGCGGCCATGAGATAGGTCTTGCCGACACCTGTCGCCAGGTTGAGCACCTGCGGGACGCGACGGTCGAAGTCGTCATCCGTCAGCGCCAGGAGGAGGGCGCGCAGCGCCTTCTTGTTCGGGGAACGCAGGTCGAAGTCCGACGCGATCGCGTCGATGTCGCTCTGGTCGAAGGTGATGTCGAGGCGCTTCATCACGCGTCCTCCTCGCTGTAGCGGAAGATGTCGTCCGGCACGTGCACGACCTTCGAGCCCTTGCCGCGTTTGCGCACGTGCTCACGCACGCCGTCCATGACACCGGTCGCGGCGATGACGAGCTTCTCGCCTTCCTCCAGGTGCGAGAGCAGGTCGTCGGCCGTCTCGAGGTCGAGGATTCCCTCGTGGACCTTGAGCATCGTGCGCCCGCGGTAACCGTCGAAGTACAGATCGTCCATTTCGAGGGTGAAGCCGAGGTTGGCCGCGATCGACTCGACGAGCGTGTTGCCCGTGGCGGCGTCGGTGAGCACGACGCGGTGGAGGTCTTCGTCGTAGTCGAAGCACGCCGGGGCCAGGTGCGCTACCCGGAAGCCGCCACCGCCGCGCCAGTTCACCGTTTCCTTCGTCTTCACCGTCTTGGCCATCGCCTTGAGCTGCTTCACCTGAACAGACTTCGCGAGAGCGGGAGAGTCAGCGACGAGCTTGTTCAGCGCTGCAGTGAACTTCTGCGCGTCCGCAGCACTCAGGCCCTCGGGCAGCTCGACTCCGTCCGCGGCGACGCGTTCCCCGGCGGTCCGGGTGATACCGCCGGGGTCTTCATCGCTCACGACCTTCTCCAAGCGTGGGCGCGTGAAACGCTCGATCGTGTCGCCGATCAGCTCGCAGGTCACCCACCGGCGCCCCATCTTCTGCGCGACCGCCGCCGTCGTGCCGGACCCGGCGAAGATGTCGAGGACAATATCGCCAGGGTTCGACCCGATGTGGATGACCCGTTCGAGCAGTTCCTCGGGTTTAGGCGTGGCGAACGGGCTGAGCCCGGGGAAGAGGTCCTTGACTTGGTTCTTTCCCCGAAGGCTGCCGCCGACATCGGCCCCCAGCCAGAGCGTCTCGGGGACCCGTCCGTCGTCCGCCAGGTGTTTCTTGCGCTGAAGCTTGTCCCGGAGGCCGAGCATGACGATCTCGGGCCAGTGTCCCGCGTCGTAGCGTTGGCGGGCGGAATGTGCTGCGGAGTCGAGGGGCACTGCGAGCATGATGGCTTGCACCCCTGAACGAATGGCGTCACTGGAGATGCCACATACTCGCGCGCGGGCGTCGGCATCGTCGATGTCCCGTAGCTCGTACGTGGCGTACTCGTTCATGTTGGCGAGCATCTGAGACTGGCTGAGCCCCCAGTGGCGCCCGGGGGTCGGATAGATGATATTGCCAGAGACAGGATGCTGGATGCCGTAGACCATGCCCTGGTGCGTAGCCGCGCCCGGTGCGGTGGCATCGCCGTCTCGCCAAGGAACAGGGTCCCCATCGCGAGACCTGTAACGACTCGTGTTGCTGGCTGCAAGTCGCGCCATGCGATTCGGACGCCATTGCGGCCCGCGCCGGTACACAGCGATTGTGTCCTGTGAGAAAGAGAAGCCAGCAGCATCATTTCGAGGAGAACCGGCCTTTTGCCAGATCACTTCCGCTTCGAAGTTCTCCGGCCCGAACACCTCGTCCAGAAGCAGGCGCATGCGGTGGTTCTCGGCGTAGTCGAGGTGCACCCAGATCGAGCCGTCTTCACACAGGAGACGGCGCATGTGCAGGAGACGATCACGCATCATGGTCAGCCAGATGGAGTGCTCGAGGTTGTCCTCGTAGTGGGTGAAGGTCTGCGCGGTGTTGAACGGCGGGTCGATGTAGATGAGCTTGATCTTCCCGACGTACTTCTCTGCCAGATCGGGCACGCGCGTGAGGGCTTCGAGCACATCGCCGGACTCGCCGTGGATCAGCAGGTTGTCGTTGGTCGGCGGTAGGTCAGCGCGCTCGGAGTAGACGAATGCGCCCCACTTCGGAGTCTGTTCGCCGCGCACGACATCGTCGAACACGAGCGGGCGTGTCTCACAGTAGCGTGGATCGCTCGGATCGACCCACCGATAGCCGTAACGGCCGTGCTCCGTCGGGATGAGCGCTTGGTCCTTGTTAAACCACGTGAGCTCAAGACGCTGCTTCGTCATGGGTGTCCTCCGACTCGTGCGCGGCGAGGGCTCGCCATCACGCATCCTTTCAGACTCAGTTGCTTGCCGGGGCGTGCTTCTATGGCGCGGCATCAACGTCGCACTAGCTGTGATGACCAGCCAGGTTGTCCAACCGGGTGATGGGCGCGACTCTGCCGATGGCTGAGTGGGGCCGGTGGTGGTTGTACTGGTGGATCCATGGTGCCAGCGCCGCGAGCCGGGCGTCTTCGCTGTCGTAGAACTTCGCGAAGGCCCACCCGTCGGCCAGGGTGCGGTGGAAGCGTTCGATCTTGCCGTTCGTCTGTGGACGGTACGGGAGGGTGCGCTTGTGCACGATGCCAAGTTCGGCGCAGGTGTCACGCCAGTGGTGGCTCTTGTACGCTGAGCCGTTGTCACTCAGCACGCGTTGGACGCTGACGCCGCGCGCAGCGAACCATGCGACAGCGTTGCGCAGCACGGCCGCTGCGGTTTCTTTCTTCTCATCGTCGTGGGCTTCGACGTACGCGACGCGGGAGTGGTCGTCGATGACGGTGTGCAGGTAGCACGTTCCCAGGCGGGGTGCGTGGGTGCTGTTACGGGTGGCGTGGCCGGCTTTGACTGTGGCGATGCGGTTCTGCTCGCCTTGGGCGCGTCCGACGTAGCGGTGGCCGCCGCCGTCGGGCACGCGCCCGAGTTTCTTCACGTCGACGTGGATGAGATCGCCGGGGCGCCCGTGTTCGTAGCGGCGTACTCGTTCGCCGGTGGCGCGGTCGATGTGGGTGAGCCTATTGAGGTGGCAGCGTGTCAGGACGGCGTGCACGGTTGAGGCGGGCAGGCCCAGTTTCGCGCCGATTTCGATGGGTCCGAGGCGTTGACGCAGCCGGGTCTTGACGATCTTGCGGACCACGTGTGGTGGCGTCTTGTTCGGTTGGTGGTGGGGGCGGCTGGAACGATCCAGGAGACCGTCGGCGCCTTCAGCTTCGTAGCGGCGGGCCCATTTCGCGGCGGTCTTCCAGGACACGTCGTAGCGTTCTGCTGCGCGGGCGATGGGCCATTCGTCGTCGATGATGAGGCGGGCCAGGCGTAGGCGGGCGCGGACTGTGAGCGCGGCGTTCGAGTGGGTAGCGTGGGCCATGAAGACCTCCCGGTGCGTGGTGTGGGACCTAGACAGCTCCACTGCACAGCGAGAGGTCTTCGCTTGTCACCCGTTCAGATCAACGAGTCGCAATGACTCGACCAACGTGCCTGGTCATCACAACTAGCGAGCCATGACGCACGCTTCGATCCCCGAGCCCGCCGTTGTCCTACGCACGTTTGTGATGGCGCACGTCGATCCCTTGGCGTCCGCCGAGTTCCGCGCTTCGGTGGGGCGGGACACGAGCCGGATGCTCAAGACCACGCCGGAAGGATCGCTCTTGGCCGTAGTGTGGCTGGCCGAGCTTGGCCGCTTCCTTCGAGACGATGATTCGTGGCGCACCGACGTGTCTGCGGTCATTCTTGGCGAGCCCATCGTGGCGGAATCAACCCCGGCGGCCGTTCGCCGTGGCCTCAAGGAGAGCCCCGTCGATGGCGCATGGTGGATGCCCGGAACGCGTCCCGAACGCGAGCCACTCAGCGGCGAGTTCGGGACTGGCGACGACGACTGGTGGGACATCGACCTGCGCGAACCGACGTGGCGCCCACGCGTGACAAGTTGCTCGTGGTGGCCCCTCTCCGGCGCATCGTACGAACCGGCTCTGCTCATCGCCGTCTTGCACCCAAAGGGTCTGCGCTCCGCAGTGCGCGTGCTACGTCACCTGCCAATGGTCGAAGACATGCCGGACCAGAAGCCTCTGTCAGAGACGATCTGGAACGTGGCTCGCTGGTTGGCGTGTCGCGTCATTGTGACAACAGGGCGCAACCCCGCGGAGGTGATAGGGCTCGCGCTTGAGCGCGCTGTCATCCTCTGCAACCACCACGATCATCACCACGGCCGCACTCTGACCGCAGTCAGTGCACGTCTCCAGGACCGTAGCGACGACGACTGAAGAACCCCCGGTCATCGAGGGCAGCGTCTTCGGGCCGCCTAGCACGATTCGGCGGGAAATCCACGACGCATGAGGGC
>NZ_DCNR01000014.1:11723-25494 GCF_002322065.1 Dermacoccus sp. UBA1591
GCCCTCATGCGTCGTGGATTCTCACGGTTTCAGATGCTTCACGGCATCTGCCAGAACGCTTTGCATGCCTGGGCCCTTGGCCCCCGCGTGTGACTCGGCAGAAAAGCCGTTGGCGTCGGCCGTGACGGAGGTGTCGGTTGTCATGTCGGACTGACCGCTCGGGTAGAAGCGGGTCGCCACACCACCGAGATTGCACTGCAGATCGAGCGTCGAGTCGCCGCTCTTGCCGCCGCTGTCGCCGTCGACCTCGCCGGTGATCTTGAGGTCAGACGGCGCGCTGGCGAGGGCCGAGGTGCCGATCTTCTTGGCGCCATCAGAGTTGTGCGCTCCGAAGAGGTCCTGGCACGCCGCCGTAGCGTCGACTTTCTTAGCGACGACTTCTTTCCAAGACACGTCAGACGCGCCCCCACCACCGCTGTCGGAGCTACCGCATGCGGCGATCGTCGGAAGTGTGAGCACTCCAATGAGTGCAAGTGCCCTGCGCGTTGTCTCCATGTTTCCTCCAGATGCGTCCAAGCGATTACTTCTTGAGGCCGACGATCGCGTCGTTGCCTGTCGCGATGGTGATGCCGTTGCTGAGCGTCGCGAGAGGCAGCGGTGCGCGGCGATCCAGTGGTGTCGGAGATGTCGAACCGGCAGGGGCGGAGAACTGCCCTTCCAAAGTGCTGCCAGAGGTAGCGCCGTCGTCCCCGACCTGATTGATGGTCACGGGGCGATCCTGCAGCTGATCAAGACAACGCACGTGCTGCGTCTTCACATCGATGACCGCCGCGCCCCAACCGATGAACCGCCCGTTGGGCGAGCCAACCGCCTTCGTACTCGTCAGGTCCGGCGTGTGCGCGCAGGTCGTGGGTGACCCGGTGAGGGACTCGCCCTCGTACGCCTGATAAGTCCAGGTGCGCGTGTGCGTGGTGTCCGGCGGCCACGCGGCGAAACCGCCTCGCGGTGACGTCGGCACCAAGGGTTGATCGCCCGTGAAATTCACGTCGACCCCCTTGACTTGATGAACAACCGTTCCGGTCGAGCCGTCCCCGAAAAGCCACTGAGGCTTGCCTGATACGGAGGTAAAGTCCCCCGCGCTGCCGATCGAGAACACGTTGGCCGCGAATGGCGGGGCGGGTTCGGTAGTGGCGCGGGGCGTCTGCCCCAGCTCATTCACGAGCGTCTTGCCCACCTGCTTGCCGGTTTCTGCGGAAAACGCTGCCGAGATGAGAGATGGTTTCCCCGAGTTCTGAGGAGTCCCGCGCCATGTGACGACGAAGCCTTGGCCTGCGGCAGTCACGGACGGCCCGCTCAACGAAGAATCAGGCCCGTTGAGTTGCACGCCCGGGGGAGTCTTCGTGTCGAGGGTCCACGCCGCGCTGCCGTCTTGGGTGTGGTAGCCCCGCACTACAGGATGCTCGGCGTCAGAGGACGCCTGCGTCACCACTGTGGCGTCGGTCGACATCAAGTATGAGCCGCCGTCATGGATCACCCACACGGCCTTGCCCGCATTTTTAGGCAGGGAGGCATCGGCCGTAGCCGAGGCTAGTGCTGAAGCCTGTCCGTTGCTGCTGGGCGAGGAGTTGCTATGAGCGGAACCCGTGTTACCTGAGCTGCTCGACGGCGCGGTGGCGGTGCTGGAATCGTGTGCACTTCCGCTGCCCCCGCCGCAAGCTGACAGGGCGAAACAGGCTGCACCCGCAAACGTGACCATCAGTGAACTTCTGGGCATGGTGAGACCTCCCACAGTCGGCCCGCTCACGCACCCCGGCGAGAGTCAGGCAAGTTCCCCGACGATAGCGCATATATGCGCTAGATCGTGGCGCTCGCCTCCAGCACGGTCGTGAGGTGCCATCTCCCGAACCTGGATCCCCCGTCGCACCTGGGGCGCCGAGCGCTGCGGATCTTCGCGAAGGGCGACGTCGCTTCGGGGAGTCAGTGCGACGCGTGAGGACCGGGCGCGGGATGTCGCAAGAGGCTCTCGCACATGCGGTGGATCTTCACCTTTCGATGGTGGGCCGCGTCGAGCGCGGTGAGGTGGCACCCTCGCTCGACACGATGATGAAGCTCTCCTGCGGTCTCGGGGTTGAGCTGGCCGAGCTCTTTCCGACTGATGGTCACCACCAGGCCCGCGCCGATGGGGCGTGACACAGAACTACGCATCTACGTGTCATCTCCGTAGCGCCCACAGGGGCAACGAGCGCCTAGGCCTGCCGATAGCGAGGTGTGAGGGGAGCATCCCTCAGGTCGAGACTCTTGGAGAATCCTGTAGTTCTGTAGAAGAAGGGGCAGGAACCACTGGAATTTCAGCGGACCCGCGCGGTTACAAAGGCGCCCGAGCCTGTAACCGCACGTGCCTCTTCGTAGCCGCAGGTGGGGCGAGATCGTCGCGATCTCGCCCCACCTGAGGTGTTCACCAGGCGATGAGCGTTACCGGTTCCTGAGCCACGACTGCGTGCCCTGCTGCGGTCAGCCGCACCCCGGCCCATCCGCGCACGGAGCGCCCGCCCACCTTGCGGGGAGAGTTCGGCCGGGTGACGTCACCCCTGGCAAGGGCGGACCTGAGGGGCTCGGCCTTGGAGACTCGGTCGTTGACCGTGCGTGCGCTCGGAGCGCTGCGGCCAGTCTGGTCACTGGTGAAGGTCCACAGGATCTTGAGGTCGTCGTTGGGCAGGAAATGGGTGGGATCACCGGTGACCTCGAGGTACTCGGCCAGGCTCGCGGCCGCGTCGACGTCACCGCGCCAGCGGCTGGTCTCACGTTCCACCTCGCGGGGAAGCGGCATGCCCAGGCCGCGGCCCAGCTGTCGCCGTTCGGGGTCTTCCTGTGCAGCCAGATAGTCGAGTGATCCTCGGACGGCCCATGCTGCGACGGCTGCCATCAGGTCAGGCTCTCGCGACTTCACGGCCGCAGCCAAAGCCGGATTGCGGGGCCGGTATCCGGACTGCTCGCCCATCTCGAGCAGAGTGGGATCATCGGTGAACGTGAACGGGAACTTCAGCAGCTGCACCCGTCCGTACGCCGCCGCGTCTCCTCCGGCGATCTGGACGACGTCGTTGGTGATGAGCATGAGGGAGTGAGTAGCCCTCCACGTCACGAGCCCCTTGTGGAGCTCGCGGGCGCTGAGCGTCGGGGTGCCTACCAGTCGCTTGAGCTGATGAGCTCGGATGATGTCCCCGGGTACCTCCTCCAGGTAGCCCAGGCGGCAACCGCGCAGTTTCATCTGCCCAGGGGAGGGCGCACCAGGCTCCGTACCACCGAGTACCTCATCGGTGAGCAGCCGCACACTGTCCCCGAACGCCCCATGAATAGCATCCATGAGCAGTGTCTTGCCGTTGCTTTCCGGTCCGACGAGCTGCACCAGCCAGCGGTACGACGTGCTCGTACCCAGCAGATCGGCTCCGACGACCCACTGCAGGAAGGTGCGCGTCTCGGAGTCAGGGAGGGCCTCGAGGAGCGCATCCAGCAAGGGGCTCGTCGCCTCCAGCCCTCGCCATTCGCAACCCGGCTTGATCGTAGACAGCATCTCGGGCGCGTGCGGCACGAGCCGCGGCGCTTCGGACTCGTCGAGATCGTCCAGGCGCAGCATGCCGTTGCTCATCGGGATGGCGTGCGGATTGGGGTCGAGGTCGGCGGTCATGATCCGCATGGGGCTTGTCAGATCGGCCGCGACGGCCGCGATCGCTTCCATGCGGCGCCGAGAGCGAGCGTCTCGGATGGTCTTCTCGATGCGCTTGACGGCATCCCTCCGGGTGGACTTCCCGTTGATCTCGTGAGTGAGCTTTCCGATCTCCGCCGCCAGCTCCTTCCATTCGTCGTCGTCCTTGTCGTAGGCACTCTGCTCCTCCTTAAGGGCCGCGACCTGCTCCTCCAGGGGCTCGATTTCCTCGTTCAGGACAGCGACTTCGGGTTCGATACGCCGGGCCTCATCGAGCAGCCATGAGGACAGATGAGACAGTGGGACGCCGCACGGTTCCCAGATAGGGGCACGCCACACCATCCAGGTCTTCATGTCGGCCACCCAGCGCGCGTAGCGCGCGGCCCGGTTTGCGACCCACGCCTCCGCCCAGTCCGCGTCGGCATCGTGGCCCTGCATGAGGGCCTGCCTCAGTAAGGTGGGCTCGCCCGGGGCGTAGTCGCGGATCGTGTCTACGAATTCCTTGGGGCCGAGCTCGGCGAGGAAATCGTCGATTCCGCACTTGTTGTCACTCCCAGGCAGCGTGGTTGGCAGGTGCGCGAACCACACGCGGGCCTCGCGGCCTTCCAGCAGGGCCGCCAGGCGTCGGCAGGCCTCCTTCACCTGAGGCTTGATCATCACGTCGCCGTCGAAGGCGATGACGACGTCTCGCCCCTTCCACGTAAACGCCTCGAGACTGGGGTGGAAGACGCGTGCTTCGGGGTCGTCGTCACGGCGGGGCCTCATCTCCTCGGTGTCGGGGTCCACGACCAGACCGTCGGTCACTCGGCAGGTGACGTTGTACACCCCGTTCAAAGCGATGGCCGGGATGCCCTGTGTTTCGAGCGATGCGCCCTTCAGGGGCCCTTCGGTGATGACCAGCGGCCGCGTCGGGTCAGCAACAGCCTTCCCCGCGAGGGGCCCGACGTACGGCGCGTTCGGCTGGTCGAGCCCAGGGCCGGTAAGGGTGAAATACTGTGCGGGCTTTGACTTCCCGTCGTCGGAGTCCTTCTTGATCTTGACTGCAGTACGCACTTGGCCCCCGATGGTGCGCCCGAGCGTCAGAGGCGCGTCTGCCCCTACGCGGGCAAACCCGCGGGCGGTCATAAACAGGACCGGGAAGGCATGCACAGGCAGGTGGCCGACGCCTGCGTACTGGAGCCCGGACAGGTTGAAGTGCTCCTGCATCTCGGGTTCGTTGTCGAAGGCCCGCCACTGAGATGCCTGCGCGACGGACTCGCCGACGGCGCTGGCGATCAGCTTGTCGCGAACAGGCTTAGGCCAGCCCGCAAAGGCGGTGTCGGGAACTGCCGTGTGGGGCAGCTGCGCCCACGCGGTGAAAGGGTTTACGCTAGATTCATTCATGAGAAGCGGCTCTCCAAGCCGCGGCGCTTCGCGCCATTCAGGGACCGGGGCGGCTACCCCGGTCCTTGTTCGTTGTGGGGGTGTAAGTCCGGGCAGGGCGGGAGGCGTTCTGGCCGGAACTCGGGTACTGGATGCGGGTGTGGTTATCCCCAGCCCTCTCCTGCCTCCAGGGCCTGATACTCCGCGAGAACGCCGATGAACGCCTGGACCATGGGATCGACCTCTCCCACCGGTCCCAAGCGGGTCAGGAAGCGGACCCGCTGGGGTGCCACCAGCGCAACGACCTCGTCAGCGAGGCGCGGATGGACCGAGTCCCAAACGGCGAAGAGAGCCCCCGCCCCAGGCGGATGCATGATGGCGGTAGGAGACGTGTGCTTGGCCAGTCGCGTCCAGATGCTTCGTCGCGGACTGTCGAACCGGGCCACCAGGATTCGGGGGACGACGGTCGTGTCGCGCACCTCAGACATGGCTGGCACCCCGTGCACCCTCGCGGGACGTGGGCGCCGACGCTGGCGGCTGCTCGCGACGCTTAACGGCCATCTGCCGCCAGCGGTGTTCTGCCATGTCCCTCTCATCGGCGGCGACGAGCTCTTCGAGGTAGTGCTGGATGTCGCTGCGTCGCCATACCAGCCTGCCCCCAAGACGCGCTGCGGGCGGGAACTGACCGCGGCTGCGGGCGGAGTAGATCGCCCCCGGTCGCATACCGAGATAGGCGGCCACCTCGGGCAGGGGCATCAAGTCGTTACGGTCCATGAGTTCTTCCTCTCGTCGGTCGAGACGGTTTCTTGATGTCTCCAGCGTGAGGGTGGGTGCGCATGGAGGCGACGCTGTTTCTATGCGTCTTCTGCCGTTTCTTGCGCTAGATTCGATGCTCATGAGACCCACGGTGTCGGAGGTTGACCCGCAAGATTTCGGGGAAGCGGTGCGCTTTATGCGCGAGGCGCATGGATGGTCGGGCCAATTTCTCGGCTCGAAGATCTTCGTCGATCAATCAGGGATCTCCCGCCTAGAGCGAGGTGAGATGTCTCCGAGCCTGGATCAGGGCAGGCTTCTCGCCAAGGCGCTGGGCGTGACGTTGGATGCCCTCGTGGATGTCGACGTGCCCACCCTACGAGCAGCGGCTAACCGGGCCCGGGGGCTCGTTGGCTACGAGAACGCGTTGGACCGGGCGGCGCGCGCGGTAGCCAGGTGGCTGATCGTGCGCGCGGAGACCCACGACGCCCCGGACACGCCCGCTGACGTCCTCGTGCTAGGCGCCCTAGAGGCCATGCGTATAGAGGACGAACGCATCGCCCAGAGCGAGAGCAAGGGCATGACGGGGCAGCCGAGACGAGTACCCTTCAATGTCGACGAGTTCGGTCTCGACGCTCCCCCTCGCTCACACCCCGCAGAAATGGATGGGTGGCGCACCGAGCTTGATCGGGCGTGGTCGACCGAGGATCGCGAAGAGCCGTCGATCGACCCGAGTGATCCCGACAACCCGACGCAGTGGGCAGAGCGTTTCTGACGGCTGAGGCGCGACCTGCTCGAGTCTTGACGCGGCGCAGGCGCTCGGAAGGAGCGCTGCGACGCGCGGGTCTGACGGCACCCAACACGTGAATCGCGTCATGCGCGCGTGTGGCCCGGGCCGTCGACTTCCTGCGCCGATGCTCTTCTGGCGAGACATGATGAGCAGTCTGCGCCCTTTCAGGGAGCCCAGGAGACGGACGCCGGATGGGGCCGCACGTGTGCCATTTGTGTGCCAAAGGTGACCCCGCCAGGTGCTCATCGAGCCGGTTTCGAGTAGATGTAACCGCGGATCGGCGCGGCATGTGAGCCCTGGCTGCATCGAAGCGGCGGTCTTGAAAACCGCGCTGCTGAAGCTCAAGCGGAGTACGTGAGGCGCCTGTCAGACTGTGCTCATGGTGTCGGTGTCTAAGCGTGCTGATCAGCGGACGTGGCAGGTCCGGTGGCGAGATGATGCAGGTCGCCAGCGCTCGAGACAATTCTCGTTGAAGCGCGACGCCGAAGCCCATGCGACCGAGATCCGCACTCGCCTCGAGTCAGGCACGCTGACACTGACTCAACGCGAGAAGGCCACCGTCGGCGACGCCTATGCCAGCTGGGTCTTGGCGCACCCTGAGTGGGCAGCCTCTACGCGAGAACGCAACGCGTCAGTCTGGAAGAACCATGTCGCGCCCCGATGGTCCGAAGTCCGCCTCAGCAAGGTGACTCGAGCAGAAGTGCAGCGGTGGATCGACGAGCTCCCCGGCGCACAGGCAACCCGCAAGAAGGCACTGTCCGTACTCTCCGGTCCGTTGCAACTTGCGGTGCAAGACCGCTGGATTGCCCGCTCCCCCATTGCCGACATCCGCGTCGGACGGCGCGAAGTCCCCAAGCGTCGTCGCTACCTGCAATGGGACCAGGTGCAGGCACTGGAGGAGGCAGCCGCCGAGCTCGGCGGATCAACGTGGCCCCAGGCTACTGCCGTTATTCGCACCCTCGCCATCACGGGCATCCGCTTCGGTGAACTCGCCGGTCTCCAGCGCCACGATCTCGACACTCGCACCCGGGATCTTCACATCGAGCGCTCCTTCACCGAGGTGAACGGAACGCTCGTCGAGTCGCCACCGAAGAACGGGAATCCGCGAACAATCAGGGTTCCTCGCCACGTCATGGACCTCTTGGAGCCCCTGTGTGTAGACCTCAACGATCAGGCTCACATTTTCCGCTCCCCCAAGGGACAGATCTTGCGGAACCGCAACGTCCGCCGCGGCTGGTTCGATGCCGCAGCCGCGAAGATCGGGGTGCCTGACCTCACGCCACACTCGCTGCGACACACCGCGGCCAGCATCGCTATCAGCAGCGGCGCCAGCGCTCTTCAGGTGCGCAACATGCTCGGCCATGCGAGCGCCAGTATCACCCTCGACACCTACAGCGACCTCTTCGATACCGATGTAGGCAAGGCTGCTGATGCCATCGACCGGGCGCACGCGGCGTATGTGCACTCGCGCGCCTTGCAAGAGACTCGCAGCCAGGAAGAGCGTGCTGCGGCAGAAGCAGCGGCAGCCTTTGTGGCCAGCTCAGGCGACCTGAGTGATCACGCCTTCTGACTGCTGTGCACTTTGTGTGCACTTCAGGGCGCCCGCGACGCCAGCCAAGCATCTCGCTCTCAGCATGACTTGCTGAGAACCGTTGCAGGGCAACGGTTCTCAGCTGTGCTCCCGGGCAGATTCGAACTGCCGACACCCGCTTTAGGAGAGCGGTGCTCTATCCCCTGAGCTACGAGAGCGTGCGCCGAAGCGCGCCCGTCAGCCTAGCCGATCATCCGGGCGCGCTGGCAGGCCTCTCTCGGGAGGCCGCCCTAAGATCACCCCATGCCCACCTGGCGAAGCCGTTACGTGCCCACCCCGCTCGGGGTCATCCGCGCGACCCCGCCTCCCGCGTCGACGCCGCCCGAGGAGACGTCGTTCGAGCCGCTTCGCGACGAGGACGACCAGCCGCCACCCGAGGCGACGATCGTCAACTCGACGATCTACGCGGGCGAGCAGAAGGTCAGCGACGCCGGGTCGATCGCCGAGGCGTGGCGCGAACTGCACCACCCGTCACACCACGACCACGGCCCGCGCATGGCGTGGATCGGCATGACGCAACCGACGCCGCGTCAACTCCAGCAGGTCGCGCGCATCTTCGACCTGCACCCCCTCGCCGTCGAGGACGCGATCGTCGCGCACCAGCGCCCCAAGCTCGAGCGTTACAACGAGACCCTCTTCGTCGTGCTGCGCCCCGCGACGTACGACGATGCGACGGAGACGGTGAAGTTCGGTGAGATCCACGCCTTCATCGGCCCCGACTTCGTCATCACGGTGCGCCACACGGCGCAGCCGGTCCTCACGCCCGTGCGGAGCCGCTTCGAGAACGACCCCGACCTGCTCGCGCGCGGGCCGCAGGCCGTCCTCTACGGCCTGCTCGACTTCATCGTCGACGGGTACGCGCCCGTCGCCGCCGGCCTCGAGAACGACATCGACGAGATCGAGACGCAGGTCTTCGAAGCCGACCCGACCGTGTCGCGCCGGATCTACGAACTCTCCCAGGAGGTCATGGAACTCCAGCGCGCCGTCAAGCCGCTGCAGACGATGCTGCGTGGCCTCGAAGCCGGCGCCGCCAAGTACGGAACCGACGACGAGATCATCACCGCCCTGCGCGACGTGCGCGACCACGTCACCTCGATCGTCGAACGCAACGACAACTTCCGCCAGTCACTGTCGGAGATCCTGCAGCTCAACGCCATCCTCGTCGCGCAGACGCAGAACGAGGAGATGAAGCGCCTCGCCGAGGTCGCCAACAACCAAGCCGACGAGGTCAAGCGCGCGTCCTCATGGGCCGCCATCCTCTTCGCCCCGACCGTCGTCGCCGGCGCCTACGGCATGAACTTCGACCGCATGCCCGAACTGCACTGGGCGTACGGCTACCCATTCGCGCTGTTTCTCATGGTCGCCGTGTCGTTCTGCATGTGGCTCGTGTTCAAACGCAAGAACTGGCTCTGACGGCGACGCGGCACGGCCCGCTCGGACGTCGCTCGCCCGCGACGCGGTGACCCCGCCACGCCCACGTCCACGCCCACGCCCGCGCCCGAGCAGCCTCACCCCGCGAGCGCCTCCTCGACACTGACGACCGGCCGGTCGGTCGCCTCGGCGACGGCGGCGTTCGTCAGCTGCCCGGCGTGCGTCGTCAGCCCGCGCCCGAGGGCAGCGTCGTTCTGGCATGCGGCGCGCCATCCGTCGTCGGCGATCTGCAGCGCGTGGCGCAGCGTGACGCCCGCAAGCGCATGGGTCGACGTGTGCGCGACGGCGCCCGGCA
Organism: Dermacoccus sp. UBA1591; assembly: GCF_002322065.1. NCBI lineage: Bacteria > Bacillati > Actinomycetota > Actinomycetes > Micrococcales > Dermacoccaceae > Dermacoccus > Dermacoccus sp. UBA1591. The sequence goes on from NZ_DCNR01000014.1 coordinate 21,586, forward strand.
TGTTCGCGACGCAGTAGAAGATGCTGTCGTGCACACCGAACGTCGGGTCGGCGTGCGTCGTCGGGTGCGAATCCTCGAAGCACCCGCCCTGGTCGATGGCGATGTCGACGAGCACCGAGCCCGGCCGCATCCGCGAGACGAGCTCATTGCTCACGAGGGTCGGCGCCTTCGCACCGGGCACGAGCACCGCGCCGATGACGAGATCCGCTCGCAGACAGGCGTGCTCGACCTCGTGCGCGTTGCTCATCACCGTCCGCATCCGCCCACCGGTTGCCGTGTCGATCGCCCGCAGCCGTGCGGCATCGAGATCGAGGACGGTGACGTCGGCGCCCATTCCGAGCGCCACACGAGCCGCGTTGAACCCCGACACGCCGCCGCCGAGCACGACGACATCCGCGGGGCGCACCCCCGGCACGCCGCCCATGAGCACGCCGCGCCCGCCGTACGGCTTCATCAGCGCCTGCGCGCCGACCTGCGGGGCGAGGCGCCCGGCGACCTCTGACATCGGTGCGAGCAAGGGCAGCGACCCGTCGTCGAGGCGCACCGTCTCGTAGGCGATCGAGGTGACACCGCGCTCGAGAAGCTCCCCCGTCAGCGTCGGGTCGGCCGCGAGGTGCAGGTAGGTGAACAGCACCTGGCCCTCGCGCATGCGGTGATATTCCTCGGCGACCGGCTCCTTCACCTTGAGGATGAGATCACTGTCGGCCCACACCTCGTCCGCGTCGTCGACGATGACGGCGCCCGCCGCGCGGTAGTCGTCGTCGGTGAGGCTCGAACCGTCCCCGGCGCCGCGCTGCACCCGCACCTCGTGCCCGTGCAGCACGAACTCGTTGACGCCCGCCGGCGTGCACGCCACCCGGAACTCGTTGTTCTTGACCTCGCTCGGAACACCGACCCGCATGATCTTCTCCTCCGACTCCTTCGACGTGACCGTGATCACTTGCCACGCTAGGAGTTCACCGCGCTACGAGCGAGTAGGGCCGGGCCGAGCGCCGTCAGAGCCGTCACATCCGCCCGCGATCCCACGCGGGCAGGGCTGCGATGAACGCATCGAGGGCATGGATCAGCAGCCGCCCGTCCCCCCGTTCGAGCAGCCACCCACGCCCCATCCGGCCCAACGAGCGCGCCCGCCATGCAAACACCGGCCATGCAGCTGAGCGAGCTGACGAAGAACCTCGGCAGCCACCGGGCCGTCTACGACCTGACGCTCACCGTGCGCGCGGCTCGATGTTCAGCGTCGTCGGCCCGAACGGCGCCGGCAAGACGACGACCCTGTCGATGGCGACCGGGCTGCTGCGCCCCGACGGTGGCCGCGTCGAGATCCTCGGCCACGACGCATGGCGCGACCCGGCACGCGCGAAGTCGCTCATCGGTGTCCTGCCCGACGGCCTGCGCACCTTCGACCGCCTCAGCGGCCGCGAACTGCTGCGTCACACCGGCCTGCTGCACGGCGTCGACGTCATCGACGTCGCCCGCCGCAGCGACCAACTGCTCGACGCGCTCGGCCTCGACGAGGCCGCCGACAAGATCGTCGCCGACTATTCCGCAAACATGACGAAGAAGATCGGCCTCGCCTGCGCGCTCATCCACGCCCCGCGCGTCTGGGCGCGCGGCAGCTCGAGCGGACGCTGCCCGAACTGCTCGCGAAGATCAACACCTGAGCCGTGCGACGCCCTGACGGGCGCGTCCAGGCATGCTCGTGATTGCATGGGTACTCACCGGTAACAACGAAGAGGACCGCATGAAGCACTGGATGCGCCCCGCCCTCGCGATGCTCGCCGTCGCCTGGGGCGGCAACGAGTTCACGCCCCTGCTCGTCATGTACCGCACGCAGCATCACCTGGCGCAGGTGACGGTCAACGTGCTGCTCTTCGCGTACGTCCTCGGCATCATCCCCGCGCTGCTCATCGGTGGGCCGCTCTCCGACCGCTACGGCCGGCGGCGCCTGCTCGTCCCCGCGCCGTACATCGCGATGCTCGCGAGCGCCGTCCTCGCGTTCGCCCACGCCAACGTCACCGTGCTGTTCCTCGGGCGCGTGCTGTCGGGCATCGCGCTGGGTCTCGTCATGGCCGTCGGCTCATCGTGGATCAAGGAGCTGTCGAGCCCGCCGCACGACGACGCGCCCGACGGCACCGGCGCCAAGCGTGCGTCGATGTCGCTGACGGCCGGCTTCGGCCTCGGCGCCGCGTTCGCCGGCCCCCTCGCGCAGTGGGCGCCCTACCCCGACGAGCTGTCGTACCTCGTCAACATCGTCGTGACGGCGATCGCGGCCGTGCTCGTCCTGCGCACGCCGGAGACGGTCGACGCGGCGTCGCGCTCGACGTCGTCGTTGCGTGACGATCTGCGCATCCCCGCCATCGGCCACCGTCGGTTCCTGTTCGTCGTGCTGCCGATCGCCCCGTGGGTCTTCGGCGCCGCCGCGTGTGCGTACGCCGTCCTGCCCGCGCTCATGTCGTCGCACGTCTCGTCGGCGCCGATCGCGTTCTCGGCGCTGCTGTGCGTCGTCGGCCTGACGTGCGGCTTCCTCGTCCAGTCTGTCGGGCGCCGCATCGACTCCCCCGGCACCACCCGAGCGGTGCGCGTGGGGCTCGTCGTCCTCGTCGTCGGCATGCTCGCCGGCGCGCTCGCGAGCCGCGAGCTCAACATCGCCACCGCGATCCTCGGCAGCTTCTGCCTGGGCGCCGGCTACGGCCTCGCGATGGTGAGCGGCCTGCTCGAGATCCAACGTATCGCCGGGCCCCGCGACCTCGCCGGGCTGACGGCCGTGTTCTACGGCGTCACCTATCTCGGCTTCGCCGTCCCCGCGATCATGGCGACGCTCGCGCAGGACGCCGGGTTCAGCTACCCCGCGATGTTCGAGTTCGGCGCGATCATGGCCGCGCTGTGCCTCGCCATCGTCGTCATCGCCGACCGTCGGATGCTTGCGAACGGCTGAACGGCTTGCGGGCGCAGCTCACACGACGATTCACTCGAAGACCGTGAGGAGCACGATCGCGACGACGGCGGCGATGAGGAAGCTGCTGATCGACGAGGCGAGCAACCGCTCCGACGTGCGCTGCGGCACGAGTTCGGGGTGACGCTCGCCGTCGGCCCGGCCCGTGAACGGCGACAGGATGACGGGCGAATCGACCGGAACATAGGCCCGCGCGGCGCCCTCCAACGCGTCGAGGTCGGCGGGCGCGAACATCGAGATGCCCGCGACGAGCAACGGACGATCGCCCCCGTCGAGGAAGACGATGGCGTCCTCGGCCGTCCACCACCGGAAGCGGCGCGGCACGATGCGCGCGGTCTCGTTCCACGCGATGAAGACCTGATCACGCCCACCGGCGAGATACTCGACGCCGTCCTCGTCGACGCGCAGGCGCGTGCGCATGTCACTGAGGAACGAGAAACCGAAATAGGCGACGAAGAAGACGACGACCGCGACGATGTTGCCGACCGACGGGCGAATGGCGAGCACGGGCGCCGCCAGGACGGCGAACAGCACGACCTCACAGGCGTGACGGCGCCAGAACGCCCACGGGCTCGCCTCGATGACCACGGGGCCTAGTCAACCAGACCGCGCCCGCGGCGACGAAGCGGGCGCGGGGGCCGATCGAGCCCCCAAGACTCCACCGACCCCGCCCGCGCATCGCCCAGCATGCACACCCCTGAGCATCGAGCGCGACGCACGGCTGACCGCCGTTCATTCATACAGACGCCCGACATCCTGAGCCGGTTGCACCCCACCGCAGACTTTTTTTCGACCGGGAACTCCTGCTCGGGCCCAGGGCGCTCGCGCGAGCGCCCGCCATGGGAGACAATCCACATGACGCGGGGAGGCACCCTGCGACGAGCGAACCAGGGAGCCACCCGACGATGCACCGCCTCACCCCCAGCACCCACGCCGGCCTTCGTGCCGGCTCTCGT
>NZ_DCNR01000049.1:0-5032 GCF_002322065.1 Dermacoccus sp. UBA1591
CGCCCGTCGCGTCACCGATCGGCACGAACATCGCGACGATCCAGCGCAGATACACCGCGACGCCGAGCAGCGTGTTGAGCACCGCGAACCCGAGCAGCCACCACGAGTGGTCGACGGCGACGGGCTTCATCGCGACGACCTTGGCGACGACACCGACGATGCTCGGCGGCAACCCGGCGAGCGCGAGCAGGCCGAGCGCCATCGTCGCCGCACTCAGCGGATGCGAGCGGAACATGCCGCGCAGCGCGTCGATCTGCACGGCCCGGCCGGGCCGCTCGAACGCGGCGAGGACCACGAACACCGCGGCCGTGCCCAGCGTGTAGAGCGCAAGATACTGCGCGGCCGCATGCGTCGAACCGGCCGAGACACTCGTGAGCGGCAGCAGCACCCAACCGGCCTGCGCGACCGTCGACCATGCCATGAGACGCAGCAGATCGACCTGACGCAGCGCCATGACGTTGCCGAGCGTCATCGACAACGCCGCGATGATGCCGAGGGCCGTCTGCGCCGGCGAACCGAGCGCGGACGCCGCCGACACGACGACGAGCATCGCGCCGAGCGCGCCCACCTTGGACGTCGTCGCGAGGAACGCCGCGACCCACGTGCCGGACCCCGCGAACGCCTCCGGCGTCCACGCGTGGAACGGCGCGAGCGACAGCTTGAAACCCACACCGGCGAGCACGAGCATCATCGCGACGACGGCGAGCGGCTTGCGAGCCGGGTCGGCGAACGCCGTGATGACGGCGTCACCGCTCATCGCGATGGTGCCCGTCGCAGCGAACCACAACGCACACCCCAGCGCGAGCACGGCGAACGACGCGAGCGCCGTGACGAGCAACGTCAACGCACCGTGCGCGGCCGCCCGGCCACCACGCAACGCGACGAGGGCGATGCTCGGCAGCGTCGCGAGTTCGAGGAGCACGAGCCAGGATGCGAGGTCTCGCGCGGCGACGACGCCGACGCATCCGGCCGTCGCGGACAGCACGAGCATGGCGCGCACCGCGGCGCGTTGAGGGGACGTCGGACGCACCGGCTCGAACGCCGCGAGCACGACGACGACGAGCGCCGATACGAGCGCCAACCCCGCGAGGCCCGTACCCGGCGCGTCGAGACGCCACCAGCATTCCCCGCCGGAGCACAACGTCGCCACGTGCCCTCGGCGCCCCGCGACGACGAGGGCACCCAACGCACCGATCAGACCGAGAGCCGCGATGATCCACGGCAACCGCGCCTTGGCGTGGAAGACCACGTCGACGAGCAGCACGAGAAGCGCCGCGACCATCGGCACGGCAGCCGGAGCGAGGGCGAGAGCGTCGACGGAGATCTTCACTTGACGCCTCCCAGCAGCGTGACGAGCTCGTCATTCATGAGATGCATGAGGGGGCTCGGGGCGAGACCGAGGGCGATCGTCGCGAGCGTCAGCACGCCGATCGCGAGCCACTCCGCGCCCGTGACGCGCTGCGTGGCCGCGGCGCCGTCGGCCGGCGACGCGACGGCTGCCACGCCATCCGACGCGTCGGCGACGACCGTCGCGTCGAACGAACTCGCACCGGCCGGTTCCGCGCCGAGCTCGGTCGTCCTCGCGCCAGGCTGTGCCGCCGCGTCAGACGCAGCGTTCGCAGTCGCTCGACGGGCGTCATCGACAGCCGCGCGACGAGCGTCGTCCTCGAGGTCGCCGGCCCAGACGGCGCGCAATACGCGTGCGCCGTAGACTGCGGCGAGCACGGCGCCGAGGGCGGCGAGTGCCGTCAGCACGTGGAACAGGGTGTTGGGTCGTGACGGCGCATCCCACGCCGCGAAGAGTGCGAGGATTTCGCCCCAGAAACCGGCGAGCCCCGGCAGCCCGAACGCAGCGGCGACCCCGACGACCAGGGCGAACCCGAGTCGCGGATCGGTGTCACGCAATCCGAGCGCGGGCGCGTCGACGTCGACCGGCCCACGGCGCGCCTTCAGCGCACCGACGATCGCGAACAGCAGCGCCGAGATGACACCGTGCGCGATGTTGCCGTAGAGCGCGGCGCCGAAACCGATGACCTGCCCGGCCGCGAGCGCCAGCATGACGAAACCCATGTGGGCGATCGACGACCACGCGACGAGGCGTTTGAGGTCGTGTTCGACGAGACAGACGAGGCCACCGACGATGATGCCGGCGACCGCCAGGATCGCGACGATCGGCGCGATGCGGCGCCATGCGTCCGGCATCGGCAGCGCGACGAGACGGACGAAACCGTACGTGCCCAGCTTGAGCAGCACGGCGGCGAGCATCATCGAACCGGCAGTCGGTGCCGCCGTGTGAGCGCGCGGCAGCCACGCGTGCACGCCGAGCAGCGGCACCTTGACGGCGAGGCCGACGCTGATGAGCGTCGCGGCGATGAGCGTCGTCGTGAATGGCAGACGGTGTGCGGCCGTCGTGAGGTGGTCGAGGTCGCTCGTGCCGGTCGCGGCGACGAGCACGAGCAGCCCCGCGAGCATGAGCATGGAGCCACCGACGGTGTAGAGCGCGAACATCCACCCGGCGCGACGACGCTCGGCGGGCGCAGCGTCACCGAAGCGGTCGATGAGCACCCACATCGGCACGAGGGCGACCTCGAAGGCGATGAAGAAGCCGATGACGTCGCGCACCGTGAACGCGGCGACGGCCGCGCCGAGCACGACGAGCAGGCTGCCGTAGAACAGCCCCGGCGTGCCCTTCGGACGCTGACGGGACGACACGGCGACGGCGAGCAGCGTCACCGCTGCGGCGAGCACGACGAGGGGCGCGCTGATGCCGTCGATCGTCAGGTGCAGGCGCAGCCCGATCTGCGGCACCCACGGCCGGTCGACGACGGCGTCCCCCATCGCCGCGGCGAGGCCGGCGCCGAGCGACGCAGCCGCGGTCAGGAGGGCGATGCACCAGGCGGCGGTGTGCGACAGCGGACGTCCGAGACGGTCGGCCGCCATGAGAGCGGCGCCGAGACCGAGCGGCAGGGCGCTGGCGAGGAGCAGGGCGATCACCACAACGTCACCCCCACGACCGAGGCGACGACGACGCCGACGACGACCCACGACAGGCCCGTCGAGGGGCGGCGCGTGTGCGGTGCGTCGGCGAGGTCGCCGAGGCGCGCCATGCCGGCAGGCAGCGTGTCGTGCGCTGCGGCGAGACGAAGATCGGTGCCGTGGACGACATGGGCGAACCACACGATCGGCCGCGCCAACGCGAGGTAGGCACGGTCGAGGCCGAACCCGCGCGTGGCGAGCAGCGTCATGCGACGCGGCAGGCGCCGGGAGGCGTCACCGTAGAGCTGACGCAGCGACATGATGCGCACGACGAGCACCGACGCGAGCACGAGCAGCACGGTGGCCCCCATCATCGGCAGGTTGAGATGCCGGGTGTCGATGTCGATGAGCGGCGTCAGCGCGAGGGCTCCACCGAAGATGCCGCCGAGGGCGAGCACCCACATCATGAACCGCACCATGACGCCGGGGCGCGGCAGCACCTCGTCCTCGTCGTACTCCTCGACGGCGGCGATCTCCTCGCCGTGCTCGTCGACCTCGGGCGAGGTGCGCAGTAGTTCGACGATGTCGACGTCGCGAACGACGTGCGAGTCGTTGAGGACCTGACGTTCACCGCGGCGCTCCAGCGTCGTGCGGTGCTGCAGGATGAGCCAGGCACGCATCGAATACGCGGCAGTCGCGGCGACGATGAGGAACAGCATGATGAACCCGATGAGCCCTTCGACGTGTCCGTCCGCCTGCGAGCGCGCTGCGTCGTTGATCATCGCATCCTTCGAGACGAACGCGATCGTCGGCGGCAGCCCCGCCATGGTGAACAGGCCGAGGGTCGCCGGAACGAACGTGCGCGGCAGGCGACGCAGCGACCCCGACATGCGACTCGCGAGCGTGCTGCCGATGACGACGGACAGCCAGCCGAGCAGCAAGAACAGCATCGACTTGAAGAAGGCGTGGCCGACGAGGTGGAGCAGCGCGGCGTCGGCCGAGTCACCCGGCGGGACGGCGCCGACGGCCAGCAGCATGAGCCCGACCTGGCTGACGGTCGACCACGCGAGCAACCGCTTGAGGTCGAACTGGCAGAACGCGGCCAGCGCCGCGAGCAGCGACGTGACACCGGTGACGAGGACGAGCGTCAGGCGGGCTGTCGGTTCGAGCGCGAGCAGCGGCTCGAACTGGGCGAGCACGACGGTGCCGGCGGCGACCATCGTCGCGGCGTGGATGAGCGCGGAGGCGGGCGTCGGGCCCTCCATCGCATCAGGCAGCCAGTCACTGAACGGCAGCTGCGCCGACTTGCCGAGCACGCCGCAGACGAGGCCGAGCAGGACGGCGAGTCGCAGAGGGCCGTCGATGTGCGTCCACGTGCTGAGGATGTCGCTGAAACGCGTCGTGTGCGCGACCATCGCGAGCGCCGCGAGGCCGACGATGAACGGCGCGTCTGCGAGGCGGGTGACGACGAAGGCCTTGAACGCTGCGCGGCGGGCCGCAGCACGCTCGCTCTCGTGACCGATGAGCAGGTACGAGCACCAGCCCATGACCTCCCAGCCCATCAGCGTGAGCAGCACGTCGTTCGACAGCACGACGAGCACCATCGCTCCAGTGAACAGCGCGACGCTGGAGGCGAACACGCGATAGCGCGGATCGGAGTACAGGTACCAGCGCGCGAAGAGCTGCACCGTCAGTGACACGAGAAGCACGACGGCGACGATGAGCGCGCTCGTCGCGTCGTCGCGCAACTGCAGCGGCACCCGCAGCGTGGGCCCGAGCGGCAGCGCGTCGAGCGTCGTGACGTCCTGCGCCACCCCCGAACCGAGATGACGCAGGACCAGCCAGACGGACGCGCCGAGCGCCGCGGCCGTCGTCACGGAGGCGAGGACGAAGGCGACGACGTTGCGGCGTCCGAGGACGAACGCCAGCAGCGCGCCGATGAGCGGCAGCGCGAGAGCCGCCTGCGCGAGGTGAGACGTCACGCTCGTCACGAAGTCACCTCCGGCGAGGATGATGAGGATGCCGGCGACGTGGTCGACGTCGCGGCCGGCGAAGC
>NZ_DCNR01000013.1:0-6057 GCF_002322065.1 Dermacoccus sp. UBA1591
GCGCAGATGCACCCGGGTGCATCTGCGCGCAAGGGGGTTCGGTGAGTGCGAGCGCCCTGCGTCTCAGACGATGAGGTGCAGGATCCAGACGCAGGCGAAGCCGACGACGGAGATGATCGTCTCCATGAGCGACCACGACTTGAGGGTCTGCACGACGCTGAGGCCGAAGTACTCCTTGACGAGCCAGAACCCGGCGTCGTTGACGTGGCTGAAGAACAGCGAGCCGGCGCCGATCGCGAGCACGACGAGGGAGAGCTGGTTGGCGTCGAGGTGGGCGACCAGGGGCGCGACGATGCCGGCGGCGGTGATCGTCGCGACCGTCGCCGAACCCGTCGCGAGACGGATGCCGACGGCGACGAGCCACGCGAGCAGCAGCGGAGAGAAGTTGCTGCCGTCTGCCCAGTCCTTGATGACGTTGCCGACGCCCGCGTCGACGAGGAGCGTCTTGAAGCCACCGCCGGCGGCGACGATGAGGATGATGCCGGCGACGGCGGGCAGGCCCGCGCTCATGATGCCGTTCGTCTTCGCGATCGACAGGCCGGCGCCCTTGCCGAGCAGGATCATCGCGACCATGGTCGAGATGAACAGCGCGACCGGCGGGTTGCCGAGGAACTCGATGACGGACAGCGCCGTGCCCTTCTTCATGCCGGCGATCTCGGCGATGGCCGAGATGAGCATGAGGACGACGGGCAGCAGGATGCACGTGATCGCTGCACCGAACGACGGGCGACGCGTGGGCGTCGTGTCGTTCTTCGCGTCGACGGCGGTGGCGCCGTCGTGCTCGCCACCGTCATGCGCGCCCGAACCCGCGTCGCGGACCGAGCCGTCGGCAGCGAGCGCCGCGGGAGCATCGACGGGGACGAGACGCGCGACGAGGCGCCCGAGCAGCGGGCCGGCGACGATGAGCGTCGGGATGGCGGCGATGATGCCGAACAGCAGGGTGCGGCCGGTGTTGGCGTGGACGGCCTCGATCGCGGCGACGGGGCCGGGGTGCGGCGGCACGAAACCGTGGAGCACCGACAGGCCGGCGAGGGCCGGGATGCCGATGAGCAGCACCGGCTGCTTCGTGCGGCGCGCGACCGACAGGACGATCGGGATGAGCAGGACGACGCCGATCTCGAAGAACATCGGCAGGCCGATGATCGCGGCGACGAGCGCCATCATCCACGGCAGTGCGGCGGCCTTGACGCCGCCGACGAGCTTGTCGACGATCGCGTTGCCGCCGCCGGAGTCGGCGAGCAGCTGACCGATCATCGCACCGAGGGCGACGAGCAGACCGACGGAGCCGGCGGTCTTGCCGAAACCGGTCGTGAAGCTGTCGACGGCGGCCTTGCCTGGCACCTGGGCGACGGCGGCGAGCGCCGCGCTGCCGAGGATGAGGCCGAGGAACGGGTGGAGCTTGAACGCGCTGATCGCGAGGACGACGACGGCGATGCCGGCGAGCGCCGCGAGGGTGAGTTGCCCGGACGACGCGTGGGAGATCGGTCCGGTCGCGTCCGCTGCAAGAAGGTGAACCATGTGCGATGGCCCTTCCCTGATGGGTGGTCAATGAGGCGCGGCCACTCGTCCAAGAACGGCCAACCGGCTCACAGTAGTCGTCGAACCCATGCATGCACCTCTGCATCGGCTAACGAATGGGCAACAAACGTTTTGCTCAACCGCGCTCTTCCGATCGTCAGAGCGTCAGCAGCATGCGCGTGTTGCCGAGGGTGTTGGGCTTGACGCGGTCGAGGTCGAGGAATTCGGCGACACCTTCGTCGTACGACTGCAGCAGTTCGTCGTAGACGGTTCGCTCGATCGGGATGCCTTCGATCTCGACGAACCCGTGGCGCGCGAAGAAGGCGGTCTCGAACGTCAGGCAGAACACGCGGTCGACGCCGATGATGCGCGCCTGGTGGATGAGGGCGTCGAGCAGGCGCCCTCCGACGCCGTGGCCGCGGACGTCGCCGGACACGGCGAGCGTTCGCACCTCCGCAACGTCCTCCCACATGACGTGCAGCGCACCGCATCCGACGATGTCGTCGTCGAGCTCGGCGACGATGAACTCGCTCAGGTTCTCGTAGTAGCTGACGGCCGGTTTGTCGACGATCGCCTTCGACTCCACGTACGGCGTCACGAGCCGTCGGATGCCTCGCACATCGGCGGCGCGGGCACGGCGAAGCACGACGGAACTCATGCACTCCACCCTAGGCACTCGCTTCGGGGCCGCAGCCGCGCGTCCCAGCTGACGAACCCCGTCAAGCCCACCCGACGAGAACACGACGGTGCGGCCCGCCTCCCCCCAGGGAGGCGGGCCGCACCGCACAGGTCACCGCGCATCAGACACGGTCGGAACGTCGATCAGACCGCGGCAGCGCCTTCGCCGCCACCGGGACCACCGCCGACGGCGCCACCGAAGTCGATCGGACCCGACAGGTCGTCACTGCTCGGCGTCGCGCCCTTCATGTCGGTGTCGACCTTGTCAGACGCCCGCGTGTGCTTCGACAGCGAGATCGGCGTGCCGGAGAACGTGAACGTCGCCTCCTTGCCTTCGCCCTCGACGTCGACGAGCACGAGGTCGCCCTTCGAGATCTCGCCGAAGAGGATCTTCTCGGACAGCTGGTCCTCGATCTCGCGCTGGATCGTGCGACGCAGCGGACGTGCACCGAGAGCCGGGTCGTACCCGCGCTTTGCGAGCAGATCCTTCGCGCCCTGCGTGAGCTCGATCGCCATGTCCTGATCCTTGAGGCGCTCGTCGAGCTTCGCGACCATGAGGTCGACGATCTCGACGATCTCGGCCTGCGACAGCTGCGGGAACACGATCGTGTCGTCGACACGGTTGAGGAACTCGGGACGGAAGTGCTGCTTGAGCTCCTCGCCGACCTTGGCCTTCATCCGGTCGTAGTTGCTGCGCTGGTCGTTGCCCGCGGCGAAGCCGAGGGAGACGCCCTTCGCGATGTCGCGCGTGCCGAGGTTCGTCGTCATGATGATGACGGTGTTCTTGAAGTCGACGACGCGGCCCTGGCTGTCGGTCAGGCGACCGTCCTCCAGGATCTGCAGCAGCGAGTTGAAGATGTCGGCGTGAGCCTTCTCCACCTCGTCGAACAGCACGACCGAGAACGGCTTGCGACGCACCTTCTCCGTCAGCTGGCCACCCTCTTCGTAGCCGACGTAGCCGGGGGGCGAACCGAACAGACGCGAGACGGTGTGCTTCTCCGCGTACTCGGACATGTCGAGCGTGATGAGCGCGTCCTCGTCACCGAAGAGGAACTCGGCGAGCGACTTGGCGAGCTCCGTCTTGCCGACACCCGTCGGGCCGGCGAAGATGAACGAACCACCGGGACGGCGCGGGTCCTTGAGGCCCGCACGCGTGCGTCGGATGGCCTGCGACAGCGCCTTGATGGCGTCGTCGTTGCCGATGACGCGCTTGTGCAGCTCGTCCTCCATGCGCAGCAGACGCGAGGACTCCTCCTCCGTCAGCTTGAACACGGGGATACCGGTCGACGCGGCGAGAACCTCTGCGACGAGCTCCTCGTCGAGGACGGCGGCGAGATCGACGTCGCCGGCCTTCCACTCCTTCTCCTTGGCCTCCTTCTCCTCGACGAGCTTGCGCTCGTCGTCACGCAGGGCAGCGGCCTTCTCGAAGTCCTGGCTGTCGATGGCCGATTCCTTCTCACGACGCACGTGAGCGATCTTCTCGTCGAACTCGCGCAGCTCCGGCGGAGCCGTCATGCGACGGATCCGCAGACGCGCGCCCGCCTCATCGATGAGGTCGATCGCCTTGTCCGGCAGGAAGCGGTCGGTGATGTACCGGTCGGCCATGTTGACGGCCCCGACGAGCGCGGCGTCCGTGATCGTGACGCGGTGGTGCGCCTCATAGCGGTCGCGCAGACCCTTGAGGATCTCGATGGCCTGCGGGATCGTCGGCTCGTTGACCTGGATCGGCTGGAACCGGCGCTCGAGCGCCGCGTCCTTCTCGATGTGCTTGCGGTACTCATCGAGCGTCGTCGCACCGATCGTCTGCAGCTCGCCACGAGCCAACATCGGCTTCAGGATCGAGGCAGCGTCGATGGCACCCTCGGCCGCACCGGCACCGACGAGGCTGTGGATCTCGTCGATGAACAGGATGATGTCGCCACGCGTGCGGATCTCCTTGAGCACCTTCTTGAGGCGCTCCTCGAAGTCACCGCGGTAGCGCGAACCGGCGACGAGCGAGCCGAGGTCGAGGGTGTAGAGGTGCTTGTCCTTGAGTGTCTCGGGCACGTCACCCGTGACGATGTCAGCGGCAAGACCCTCGACGACGGCGGTCTTGCCGACGCCGGGCTCACCGATGAGCACCGGGTTGTTCTTGGTACGGCGCGACAGCACCTGCATGACGCGCTCGATCTCCTTCTCACGCCCGATGACCGGGTCGAGCTTGCCCTCACGGGCAGCCTGCGTGAGGTTGCGACCGAACTGGTCGAGCACCGTCGAACCGGCCGGGGTGCCCTCGGCGGGGCCACCCGACGACGACGCGCCGACGCCCGCGGCCTGCGGCTCGCCCTTGCCCTGGTATCCGGACAGGAGCTGGATGACGGTGGTGCGCACCGTCGACAGGTCTGCGCCGAGCTTGACGAGCACCTGCGCGGCGACGCCCTCACCCTCGCGGATCAGGCCGAGCAGGATGTGCTCGGTGCCGATGTAGCTGTGACCGAGCTGCAGCCCCTCGCGCAGGGACAGCTCGAGAACCTTCTTCGCGCGCGGCGTGAAGGGAATGTGGCCGGACTGCGTCTGCTGCCCCTGGCCGATGATCTCCTGAACCTGCTCGCGGACGGCGTCCAGCGAGATACCCAGGGATTCGAGCGCCTTCGCGGCGACGCCCTCCCCTTCGTGGATGAGGCCCAGGAGGATGTGCTCCGTGCCGATGTAGTTGTGGTTGAGCATGCGCGCTTCTTCTTGCGCGAGCACCACGACCCGACGGGCGCGGTCGGTGAACCGTTCGAACATGTCATCTCCTCGATGCCGAGATCTCACACGATGCTAGCCGGGGCGGGTGACGGCGTCAGCGTGACGCCGCATCCACCACCGGTCTTCGAAGGTGCCAACGCCGCGTGTGCCCGCCGTGTTCCGCTCCGGGCGCGTTTGGCTGCTGCGTTCGCCCAGGGCGGAACCTCGCGCCCCGATCCCGGTCGGCAGGGGCGCATGCCCTCGTGGGTCTGCCCCACCCATGACGGTCGTCACGGATAGGCTGCACACGTGACTGACGGCCCCCTCGAGCTTCGCGTCTTCGGCCTCGACTTCGCGGTGAACGTGCAGCCCGAGCGTCGTGACGCCGTCGCGCGTCAGTGGCACTGGTGCCGCCCGGACGCGCCGCCACAGCGCACGATCGCGCCCTTGCCGAGCGCGCCACATCGGGTGGGTCGGGGTGGCAGTTCGGTCGGCAGCGAGAGCGCCGCAGGCTTGCGAGCAGCCGGGACGGCTGAGGTCGAGCCGGTCGACATCGCAAAGACGATCACCGTCGATCGAATCGATGACGCCCCCGGCAGCGGCTCCGACACCGGCGACTACACGCTGACGACGACGCTCACCGGCCGCGCCATCTCGGCGCGTGCGGGCGAGTTTGTCATGCTCCACGCCGGTGGAGTCTGCGACCCCGACACGGGCGTCGTTGCCGGTCTGTTCGCAGCGTCGGGCACCGGCAAGACGACGGCGACGCAGCACTACTGCACGCACGGCTACGGCTACGTCACCGACGAGACGCTCATCTTCAACGACCGCCGCGACGTCATGGCCTACCCCAAGCCGCTGTCGGTGCTCGTCAACCCGGGTGTCTCCGGCGTCAAGACGCAGCACTGCCCCGAAGACCTCGACATGGCGCCGCCTCGTGAGGGCGCGTTGCGGCTCGGGCCGCTCGTCCTGCTCGACCGCATTCGTGACGACGCCCGCCCTGACGAGAGCGTCAACGGCGGCGATGCGGAAGCTGACGCCACGCGCACCGCGCCCGACCGTATCGATGCCGAGGACGACAACAGCGCCGGCACTCACGAGCCCGGCGAGGCAGAGCTGAGCGAGATGCCGCTGTTCGAGGCGTTGACGCTC
>NZ_DCNR01000013.1:6346-17391 GCF_002322065.1 Dermacoccus sp. UBA1591
GCGCCGCAGGAGCCGTTCTGGCGTCACGTGCCCGGCACGTGGTGGACGCAGCAGCCCGACGTCGACCCATACCTGCCGCTCGCGTCGGCGACGCTGGATGCCGCCGTCACGGCCGGCGATGGCGACGATGATCGCGCCTTCGCCACGCGCGAGGATCCCGTCGCGAGCCCTGCGGACCGCGCCGAGGCCCTGACCAACGACACCGTTCTGACGCTCGCACCCTTCGTCGACGCCCTCGTCGACGAGGACGCGCTCGAGGTATTGACGCTCATCGGCTCGACGCCCGCGCACCTGCACGGTCTCGGCGCCGTCATCCACCTGACGCTGCTCGACGGCCCCCGCTCGCTGGCTGACCTCGTCGACGTCTGCACCGCAACCCTCGGCGAGCACCCGGATGCCAACGCGCTCGTCAGACGTGCGGCCCACGACCTGCTGACGAACCGCGTCGTCCGCGTCATCCGCTGACACCTGCCCCGCTGGGGCGTTCCGCGCCGATCGACATGGCCGGCGCCGCCAACAGCCGGGGCGCCGAGGCGATCACCTCGAGCGGCTACGTTCCATGAGGACCTGTTCGCGCAGGATGTCGGCGTGCCCGCAGTGCTGGGCATGCTCGCGAAGCACGTGGAGCAGGATCCAGCGAACGCTCAACGGGCCGCGCCGGTTTCCTGACCAGATGGTGTCGCCGCCCACCCCATCCACGGCGCGTCGCGATCGTTCGCAGGCGCGAGCGAAAACGTCGAGCACGGACGCCGACGTGTCGGCGTCCGTCAGGTCGAACGACTCGTCGGGCCCGGGCTGCAGGCCGAGTTCTGCACGGCTGCGCCCTGTACGGGCCTCCTCGAACCAGACCCGTTCGACGAACGTCGCGTGCTTCACCAGGCCGAGCAGCGTCGTCTTCGACGGGACGAGCCGACGTCGGGCCTCGGCCTCGCTCAACCCGTCGAGGGACGCAGCGATCATGGCACGGTGCTGGTCGATGAACACCCCGATCTGCTGCTCGAACGAAGCGTCGTAGACGTCGGGCGCGTCGGGGTTCGCCATCATCGTCCGAGTATCACACGGCGCCCAGCGCGGCTGAGCGCGTCAGCTCGCTGCTTCGCCGCGTGCTTTCTTGGCCCGGTCGACGCTGGCCTGCAGGGCGGCGAGCAGGTCGACGACCTCGGCGCTCTCCTCCGGCTTGTCTTCGGGTTCCTTGACCTCGCCGCCCGCGAGCTTGGCCTCGACGACCTCGCGCACGGCCTGCTCGTAGGTGTCCTCGTACGCCTCGGGGTCGAAGTCACCCGACAACGACTCGACGAGCATCGCCGCCATCGCCTGCTCCGAATCCGTCACCTCCGCCTTTGCCTCGAGGACGGCGAAGTCGGGCTCGCGCACCTCGTCGGGCCACAGCAACGTCTGCAGGACGATGGCCTTGCCCTCGACGCGCAGGACGGCCACCGTCACGCGCGTGCGCAACGACACCGTGACGACGGCGACGCGCCCGCTCTCCTCGAGCGCGCTACGCAGCAGGGCGTACGGCTTGAGTGCCGCCTTGTCGGGCTCGAGATAGTAGACCTTGTCGAGCACGAGCGGGCTGATCTGCTCGGCCGGCACGAACCGGTCGACGGCGATCTCCTTGCTCGTGACGAGCGGCAGGTCGGCGAGGTCGGCGTCCGTCAGCACGACCATCTGCCCCTCGGGCGTCTCGTACCCCTTCGCGATGTCGCTGTAGGCGACCTGCTCGCCGTCGATCGAGCAGACACGCTGGTACTTGATGCGTCCGCCGTCCTTCTCGTGCACCTGACGGAACTGCACGTCGTGGTTCTCCGTCGCCGAGTACAGACGTACCGGCACGTTGACGAGGCCGAAACTGACGGCACCCTTCCAGATCGCTCGCATGCCCTTCGCGCCCTTCTCGCTCGTGCGGTGTCACATCTAGGGTGAGCCTATGCGCCCGATGCTCGCGACACCGACACCTCACGTGCCGAGCGGGCCCGCGTGGCGCCACGAGGTGAAGTGGGACGGCATCCGCGCCATCGTCACCGTCCGCGGCGGTGAGGTGACGATCGCGACGCGCTCCGGCGCCGACTGCTCCGCGCGCTTCCCCGAGATCACCGGTTCACGCCTGCGCGACTTCGACGACCTCGTCCTCGACGGCGAGCTCGTCGCCCTGACGAACGGGCGGCCCGACTTCCGCGCCGTCATGCACCGACTCGCCCCCGGCGGCGGACGCTCACGCATGCGCGCCGCCAGCCCCGACGAAGCCGCGGCCCTCGCACGAACTCCTGTGCAGCTCATGACGTTCGACGTGCTGCGCGCCGCCGGGCACGACGTCATCGCCCTGCCGTGGAGCGCGCGTCGTGAACTGCTCGACGGCGCCGGAATCGGTGGCTCGGGCGACGACGGATCGAGCGCCACGGCCTCCGCGATCCAGGTGCCGCCCGCGCACGACGACGGCGACGCGCTACTCGCCGCGACCCGTGACGCGGGCCTCGAGGGCGTCGTCAGCAAGCGCGTCGATTCACCGTATCGCCCGGGCGTGCGCAGCGAGGACTGGCTCAAGAGCGTCCACCGCACCCGCGAGACGTTCGTCGTCCTCGGTTGGCGACCGATCGACGGCACCGTCGGCGCGCTGGGCGCGATCCTCGTCGGCGAATGGGCCGACGCCGAGCTCGTCTATCGCGGACGCGTCGGCACCGGATTCTCGGCCGCGGCCGGGCGCGCGCTGCTCGAGTGGCTGACGCCGGCGCCCGAGCCGGCCGTGCCGCGCGATGCTCTCGCCGCGGAGGACGCCGTCGGCACCCACTGGGTGCGCCCCGAGATCCTCGTCGACGTCACCCACCTGGGGCGCAGCGCGGGCGGGCGGCTGCGTCAGCCCGCATACACCGGGCTGCGCCTCGACATCGCCGCACGTGAGGACGACGCATGAGCCCCGAGGTGAGCCCCACCGTCGTCGAGGTCGACGGGCGGACGCTGCGCCTGACGAATCTCGACAAGATCCTGTACCCCGCGACGGAGACGACGAAGGGTGAGGTACTGCACTATTACGCGAGCGTGGCACCGCGAATTCTCGCGCAGACGAAAGACCGGCCAGTCACCCGGCTGCGTTTTCCGCATGGTGTGGGAAAACTCGAGTTCTTCGAGAAGAACACCCCATCGGGCGCACCGCACTGGATCGAACGCGAAGAGATCGACAAGGTCACCTACCCGTTCGTCGATTCCGTCGCCGCTCTCAGCTATTTCGCGAACCTCGCCTCCCTCGAATTCCACACTCCCCAGTGGCGCTGGCGGGATGGCGAACGCGAAAATCCTGACCGCATCGTCCTCGACCTCGACCCGGGCGCTCCCGCGGGGCTCGACGAATGCGCCGCGGTCGCCGTCATGCTGCATGAACTGCTCGGTTCTCTGGGCTGGCCCAGCGTTCCTGTCACTTCGGGCAGCAAAGGAATGCAGATCTACGCACGCCTCGACGGCACCCATTCGAGTGACGACATTCGCGAGTTCGCCCGCACCCTCGCGGAGAAGCTCACCGAGATGCGCCCCGAACTCATCACCGCGAAGATGACGAAATCACTACGCCCCGGCAAGGTGTTCATCGACTGGTCGCAGAACGTTGCGGCCAAGACGACCATCACCCCATGGTCGCTGCGTGGCCGCAACCGGCCGTTCGTCGCCACGCCGCGAACGTGGGACGAGATCGAGACGGCCCGCACCAAGCCCGGCTCCCTGCGGCAGCTCGACCTCCACGACGTGCTCGACGAACGACTCGACCGGCCCGACCCGATGGACGCCCTGCTCCGCTGAACGAATCAAACAACGAGACAAGAGCACGCAAGCGCGTCGAGCCGACAAGACAGAAGGGCCCTGCATTTTCCACACGGAAAGCACAGGGCCTCTCTGGAAGTTCTTCGCGCCGTGGCGAACGTCAGTTCTTCGTGGCGGCGTCGTAGGCCTTCATGAGGTCGGCCGAGACGCGGCCGCGGTCACTGACCGTCCAGCCGTTCGCGCGGCCCCAGTCACGAATGGCATTGAGGTCGGAACGACCACCGCCGCGCGTCGAGGACGCCTTCGACTGCTGCTTACGACCGCCGACACGACGAGCGTGACCGACCCAGGTGGCGAGAGAATCACGCAGCTTGGCGGCGTTCTCGTCGGACAGGTCGATCTCGTAGTTCACACCGTCGAGGGCGAACTGGATGGTCTCGCTCGCGTCCGAGCCGTCGATGTCGTCTTCCAGCGTGACATGGATGCGCTGAGCCATGATCGGCTCCTTTCGAAGTGCGAATGATTCTGCCTCGCGGGGGCGAGGCGACGAACCCGACATTACCGTCCGATAAGCGAAAGAGCGAAACCCGGCATCCGATTTCGCTCTTTCCCCGAGTATTTTTTCAGACGCAATTCACGCGACTGGAATGGGGGCGATCATTCCGGGGGCGTCGTCGCGCGAGAACTCATCGTTCCGGGTGCAGCCTTCGGCAGGTGCGCATTCTGCAGACGCGCCTCCTCCTCGCCGGGCGCGACGGCACCCTTCGTCAGGTCGTGTTCGCGCTCCCATTGCGCCTGCGCGACGCGTTCACGCCGGTCGCCCTCCATGATGTGACGCAGGATGAGGTAGAACAGGCCGAGAATTCCGATCGACGGAATGAGCGTCTCGATGGCCGGCCACAGGCTGTCCACGGGCTCCACTTCCTTTCACGTGCAGCCGCGTCGCCGGGCCGCTCCAGGTGTTCAGTCTACGAGGCCGCGGTTCAGGCCTCGCGACCGCCGACGACGAGGGGGACGTTGTCGATCAACCGGGTCGTACCGACCTTGGCCGCGACGGCGAGCAGCGCCTCCCCGCGGAAGTACTCGGGCACCTGCTCCAACGTGACCGGGTCGACGAGCACGAGGTAGTCGACGAGGGCCAGCGGTTCGCGCACGAGGACGTCCCGCGCAGCGCGCCGTACAGCGGCAGGGCCGGAGTTACGAGCGGCCTCACCGGCCTGGAGGGCCTTCGACAGGCACAGCGCGACCTCACGGTCGGCGTCGCTCAGATAGGCGTTGCGGCTGCTGAGGGCGAGCCCGTCGGACTCGCGGACGGTCGGTACGCCGACGATCTCGACGGACATGTCGAGGTCACGCACCATGCGCTTGATGAGCAGCAACTGCTGCGCGTCCTTCTGGCCGTAGTAGGCGCGCGTCGGGTGCACGATGTTGAGCAGCTTGTTGACGACCGTCAGCATCCCGTCGAAGTGGCCGGGGCGCGACGCACCTTCGAGGACGCCGCCCAGCGGGCCCGCCGAGACGCGCACGCCCGGCTCACCGTCGGGGTAGACGACGTCAGGGCTCGGAGCAAACACGAGGTCGGCGCCCTCGCGCTCGCAGATCTCCAGGTCGTGCTGCAGCGTGCGGGGGTAGCGCGACAGGTCCTCCCCCGCCGCGAACTGCAGCGGGTTGAGGAAGATCGTGACGACGACGGCGTCGTTCTCCTCGCGCGCGCGACGGATCAGCGTCGCATGCCCCTCGTGCAGGGCCCCCATCGTCATGACGACGCCGACGCTGCCGCCGAGGCGGCCGCGGGCGTCGGCGAACTCGGTGCGGGCGTGGGTGACGACAGGTGCGGTCATGCGTGGCTCCCGGTGGCGTGGTCAGGGACGGGGCTCGAACCTGACGGGGTGGGTGTCGGAGATTGTGGAGGAACGATCGGAGCGGACGGATCAGGGCGTCGGGGGCTCGGGGCCCACCCCGCCCTGGTCTGGTGGCCCGCCGCGCCCCTCGAGCGCGGTGAGGACGGCGTCGATCTGCATCGGGGTGAGAGCGCCGCGCGCCGAGCTGCGTTGCGCGGTCGCGAGCGCGAGCGCGCGGTAGGTCGGGGGAATGTCGAGTGCCACACCAGTGTGGGCGAGCGCCTCGAGCATGTCGAGGTGACGCGTCAACGTGCCCGCGTCGCCGCGCGCGACGGGGCCCGTCAGCGCCTTGTCGCCGCGTTCGAGGGCGTTGTCGAGCGCGGCCTCGAGCAGCGGACGCAGCAGGCGGCCCGGGTCGTCGACGTCGATGCGGCGCAGCAGCTCGGCGGCCTGCGCGACGAGGGTGACGAGGTGGTTCGAGCCGTGCGCGAGCGCCGCGTGGTACTGCGTGCGATCGGCCTCGTCGACGGTGAACGGCTCGCCGCCCATGTCGAGCACGAGCGCGTCGGCGACCATGCGGTGGTCGGGCATCGCCGTGACGGCGAACGGGCAGCCGGCGAGGCGCGTCAGGTCGACCGCGGTGCCGCTGAACGTCATCGCCGGGTGGATCGCGAGCGGCACCCCGCCGGCCTCGACGACGGGCGCGAGCACGCCGATGCCCTGCGCGCCGCTCGTGTGGACGACGATGCGCGGGCCGAGCGTGCCGGGGAAGTCGAGGCCGTGGACCAGAGCGGCGAGTTCGTCGTCGGGCACGGTGAGCAGGACGAGATCGGCGGCCGCTGCGACGCCGGCCGGCTGCTGGACGGGGACTCCGGGCAGCAGCGCCTCAGCCCGCTCGCGGCTCGCCTCGGACACACCGCTGACGGCGACGACGTCATGCCCCGCCTTGCGCAACGCCGCCCCCAGCACCGCACCGACTCGCCCCGCACCGATGACGCCGACGCGCAGGCTCGGCGCACCCGGGAGCGGGGTCGGCTGCTCGAAAGTCACCCGCCCAACGCTACTCCCGTCCGCGAGGTCCTCGAATCACTGCGGGGCCGTGTGCTCGGTGCGGGATGCGCGTTGGTCGCTCGACGGGGGCGCCCGGCGTTCGATGCGTGCGTTTCGGGCCGCTCGACGGGACGCGGCGTCGCACGTCGGGCCGTCAGTGCGGGCGACTCGTTTCGATGCGCTGCCGGCGCTCAGGCGCGGGGCAGTCGCTCGATCAGATGCGTCAGCTCACGTCGCGAACAAACGCGGACGATCGGCAGCTGAGGTCGTCGAGCTGCGACGTCGCCGATGAGCCCCCGGTAGCGCGCGTGGCCCTGCCACGACCAGCGCACGATGTGCTCGGGGTCGGTGAAGAAGGTGCGCAGCGGGCCTTCGGTGTTCCCGTTCCACAGTTCTTGGCGAAACAGACGTCGCCGCAGCGTCCGGCTGACGACCTGCCGCGTCACGGTGCCGCGCGGCAGATCGAGCCAGATGAGCAGCTCGGCGAGCAGGCCACGCACCTCGCTGTATTGCCACTCGGTAACCCACGCCTCGGTCGCGACGAACCGCGCGACGTCGTCATGAAACTGCGGGCGCGGTTGCCACCCGGGGCCGTGGAACAGCGCGTCTATCTCATGATGCGGCACCCCGATCCGATCGCTGACGAGCGCACACGCCGTCGTCTTGCCGCTGCCCGACGGCCCCGCGATGATGACGCGTCGCGCCGGCGGCAGGTCGGCGTCGAGCGAGAGGAAGGGCATGGCCCCATTCTGCCGCTGTCATGGTCGGCACATGGGCGGTCGACGCGTGGGCGCGACGTAGAGTCGCGACGTGACGCAGCAGTTCGAGAACTCCGACATGCCGGTGAGCCACGCGGTGCCGTGGCGCGACGCCTGGCAGGCCGCGCTCTACGGCCGTGACGGTTTCTATCGACGTGACGAGGGCCCCGGGGGCCATTTTGCGACGAGCGCGCAGGGCATTCCCGGCGTCGATGAGGTGCTCGCGCAGGCGATCGTCGCCATGGCCGAACGCATCGACGCGGACGTTGTCGTCGACTTCGCCTGCGGCCGTGGCGAACTGCTCGACACCGTCAGCCGGTTCGTCGATGACGTCGACCTCGTGGGCGTTGACGTCGTCGAGCGTCCGCCCGAACTCAGCAGCCGCATCGCCTGGGTGCGTTCTGCGGGAGGGGCGTCGATTCCGTCGCTCGACGTCATCGCAGGTCGTCGGGCGTTCGTCGTCGCGCACGAGTGGCTCGACGTCGTGCCGTGCGACATCGCGGAGGCTGACGACGACGGTGTCCTGCGCGAGGTACTCGTCACGCTCGACGGGGACGAGACGCTAGGTGCCCCACTCCCTCCCGACGCCGCCCGGTGGGCCGCCCGTCATGCCCCAACGGCGATGCCTGTCCACGTCGGCGATCTTCGTCCACATTCGTCGGCGGCCCAGCCCACGATCGATGCCCCCGACGATCCACCGCCCCACCCCGTGCTTGACGACGCCCTACCTCCGGCCGATGGCCGCGATAACGCCAGCCGTCGCGAACCCGGCGAGCGCGTCGAGATCGGCATGACGCGTGATGCGGCCTGGACGGCGCTCGTCGCGGAGGTGACGCGTCATGCCGCGGCTGGCAGCGTCGTGGTCGGAATCGACTACGCGTCCACAAGCGGTACGCGGCCGCCGTTCGGCACCCTCACCGGCTTCCGTGACGGCAGCGAGTGCGCGCCCGTTCCCGACGGTTCGTGCGACGTGACGGCGCACGTCGCGCTCGATTCCCTCGATGTCGACGACGTGCGCACCCAGCGCGACGTACTGCTCGAACTGTTCGGCGAGCTGGCCCTGGAACCCGTTCCGCTCGCCCTCGCCTCGAGCGACCCACCCGTCTACCTCGCTCGCCTCGCGGCCCGCTCGGCGCTCGCGACGGCCACGCATCCGGGTGGCCTCGGAGCCTTCGCGTGGTTCACGCGCACGATCGGCTGACGCGGCCGCCGCCACCCTCGACCACCCGCAAACGCCCGTCGTGCCGGGTTGTCGCCCCCGCCTGGCACGATCAGCCTCGAGACGCGCCACCTGGCCGCGTCCGGCGAGGGGGAGTCGAACGGCCCACAGCAGCAACGCTTCCGGCGGCGCGAGTCGCGCGACCGAGGCACCCGGCGGGAAAAGTCGAGGCCCGGCCGCGAGCGAACAGGACGCGTCCAGCACCCAGGAGGCGACGTACGAGGATCGCGGCGACGCCGGGTACAAGCAGTCCCTCGGCCACCTGCAGATCCAGATGATCGCCGTCGGCGGCGCCATCGGGGTCGGGCTGTTCCTCGGCTACCGGCGCGCGGTCGCGCGCGGCGACGCTCACGTCGTCGACTTCCGCCTGCCCGGCGCGCCCGTCACGACGTGGATCTGCATCGTCTCCCTCGTCGCCGTCGCGCTCTACGTCATGCTCGACTTCAGTTCGGCGAATTGGTACTACAACCTCGTCGCGGGCGTGCTCATGCTCGTCGGCACGAACGTCGGCTACGAAATCTCGCGACAGCGCCTCGCGCGCAACGGGCTGCCCGACCTCGGCTAAGGTGCTGACGACTGACGCGGCATCGACAGGGCCGAACGGAGCCGAGCGTCAGGACACCGATTCGGCCGCCTTGCGCGCGCGATAGGCGGCGACGTTGGCGCGGTTTCCGCACCCGCGATCGCAGTAGCGGCGGGAGCGGTTCTTCGACAGGTCGACGAGCACTCCCCCGCAGTCACCGGCGCACATCTTGAGGCGGTCGAGTTCGTCGGCGCGGATGACGTCGACGAACGCCATGACGGCGTCGACCGCCATGCGGCTCGCCAGTGGCGCGTCGGACGGCGTCGCGTGCAGGTGGTAATCCCACTCGTCGTGACGCACGAGTTGCGGCAGCGCACGGTACTGCAGCATCACCTCGTTGACGAACGCGACGAGTTCGTCGCGCGACAGTGACCACGCCTCGAGGAATCGGGGGCGCAGGGCGCGCACCTCGTCGAGTTCGGCGTGCGTGCGCTCGTGCGTGCCGGTGTACCCCCAGGACTCGACGAAGGCGTCGAGGTCGGCGATCTCGGTGAGGGTGTCGTCGGGCGTGGCGGTGTTGACGAGCGCGGCGACGGACAGCAGACCGTCCTCCGTGTCATGACCAAAGGGCATTTTGACTCCTGACCTCTTCCAGGTCTAACGTAACCGGTGTTCCTGGTTTTTACCACTTACGCGAGAGTTGGAGGTGTTCCCCCATGGCTCCCAGCCAGATCGCACACGACATCGAGCCCATCCCCGTCGCCACCCGCAGGCGCGCGGGCCGATCCGGCGCGATGTCCCACACGAGCATGGGCCTCATCATCGCCATTGTCTCGTGTGCGGCGTTCGGCACGTCCGGTTCGTTCGCGAAGGCACTGCTCGGCTCCGGGTGGACGCCCGTCACGGCCGTCGCGGCCCGCATCAGCATCGCAGCGCTCGCGCTCGCCATCCCGACGGCGATGGCGCTGAGTGGGCGCTGGCACGTGCTGCGCGACAACATCAAGCCGATCGTGCTCTACGGCATCTTCGGCGTCGCCGGCTGCCAGCTGTTCTACTTCAACGCCGTCACGCACGTCAGCGTCGGTGTCGCACTGCTCATCGAGTACCTCGCGCCGATGCTGCTCGTCGGCTGGGCGTGGGCGCGCTACGGCCGCACGCCGCGGCGCTTGACGATCGCCGGGACGGCTGCGGCCATCGTCGGGCTGCTGTTCGTGCTCGACGTGTTCAACGGTTTCAGCGTCGACCCCATCGGCATCGCGTGGGCGCTGGGCGCCGCGCTGTGCCTGACGGTGTACTTCGTCATCGCGGGCGACGAGGAGTCGGAGCTGCCCCCGATCGCACTCGCCGGTGGCGGCATGAGCGTCGGCGCCGTCATCCTGCTCGCGATGTGCGCACTCGGCGTGCAGCCGGTCTCGGTCAGCACCGCCGACGTCACGTTCGCCGGTTCGCAGATGCCGTTCTGGGTGCCGGTGCTCGGCCTCGCGCTCATCGCTGCGGCCCTCGCCTACGCGACGGGCATCTACGCCGCCCGCGCCCTCGGCACGACGGTCGCGTCGTTCATCTCGCTGCTCGAGGTGCTGTTCGCCGTCGCCTTCGCGTGGATGTTCGTCGGCGAGGCCCCGACGCTCGTCCAGGTCTTCGGCGGCGCGTTCATCGTCGGCGGTGTCGTGCTCGTGCGTCTCGACGAGTCGCGTCACGCGGAGAGCTTCGGCCCCGTCGTCGCGGCCGAGCACGACGCCGAGATCGAACGCTGGCTCGACGAAGTCCGCCCCACGCGCGACGAAGAGTGCGTCACGCGCTGAGCCGCTGAGGGCCTACGGCCGCACGACGCTGTCGCCTCGGCCCGGCATCGACACGAGGTGCGCAACCCACCGGGGTTGCGCACCTCGGAGCCGAAACGCCGCCATGCG
>NZ_DCNR01000012.1:0-18609 GCF_002322065.1 Dermacoccus sp. UBA1591
GTCGTCGCTGGCCGTGGGTCGCCGCAGCCGCGACGGCGATCGCCGTCGGCGGCCTCGCGCTCGCCCTGACGGTGGGGCCGCTGACGTCGACCGACATCCCCGAGGTAAACGCTCGACCTCAGGGTGAGGCCATTTCGACCCTCCGTTCCGCCGGATTCGACACGCGCGTCACGCTGGCTGATTCCGACTCTGTCCCGGCTGGCCGCGTCATCTCGACCTCACCCGAGCAGGGCTCGAGCCATCGTCGCGGCACCGACGTCACCCTCGTCGTGAGCAACGGACCGAAGATGGTCGACGTCCCCGCCGTGGCCGGCCTGCAGCGCGACAAGGCTGAAGCCAAACTCAAGAGTGAGGGTTTTGGCCACGTGACGCACACCGAACGGCACGACGTCCGTGAGGCGGGAACGGTACTGTCGGTCTCTCCCGGGGCGGGCGCCCACATCCGTCACGACACCACCGTCACCCTCGTCGTCAGCTCGGGGCCGGAGGAGTTCCACCTGCCCGACGTGGCGAAGCAGACGCAGGAGAACGCGACAACGGCACTGCAGGAGCGCGGCCTGACGGTCACGACGCGCGAGGAGTTCTCCCCCGACGTCCCTCCCGGCTCGGTCATCGGCACCGACCCGACGAGTGGAACCCAGGTGAAGACGGGTGACACGATCACGCTGCGCGTCTCGAAGGGCGTCGAGATGGCCGACGTGCCCGACGTCACCGGAATGAAGGCAGCCGAGGCCCGTTCTCGCCTCGAGGACGCGGGCTTCCACGTCGACGGGGCGTCCTGGCTCGACGAGCTGCTCAGCTCCACCGTCAGCTCGCAGACGCCGTCGGGCGGCTCGCGCACCCCCAAGGGGAGCAGCGTCACCCTGAGCTTCTGACGGCGCACCGTCGGAACATACGACGATGCACGCCCACCATGAGGCGAGCGGGCATCGTCGTCAGTTCGACACGGACGTCACTGCGCGCGAGCGCTCAGCATCTCCGCGACGAGGTAGGCCAGTTCGAGGCTCTGCTGGTGGTTGAGACGCGGGTCGCAGGCCGACTCGTACCGGCTCTCCAGATCCTCGTCACGCACCTCGACGCTGCCGCCGAGGCACTCGGTCACGTCGTTGCCCGTCAGCTCGACGTGCAGGCCACCCGGGACGGTGCCCGCCGCCTCGTGCACCTCGAAGAAGCCGCGCACCTCGTCGACGATGTCGTCGAGACGACGCGTCTTGAAACCGCTCGCGGATTCGAACGTGTTGCCGTGCATCGGGTCGGTGATCCACACCGGCGCCGCGCCCTCGGCCTTGAGTCGCGCGACGATGGGCGGCAGCGCCTCACGGATCGTGCCCGCGCCCATGCGCGTGATGAACGTCAGACGGCCCGGCTCACGCTCGGGGTCGATCTTGTCGATGATACGCAGCAGGTCGTCCGGGTCGGCCTTCGGCCCGACCTTCATGCCCACCGGGTTCGACACGCGGGAGACGAAGTCGATGTGCGCACCGTCGATCTCGCGCGTGCGCTCACCGACCCACAGCATGTGCCCGGACGTCGCGTACGGGCGGCCCGAACGCGAGTCGACGCGCGTCAGCGGACGCTCGTAGTCGAGCAGCAGCGCCTCGTGGCTCGAGAAGAAGTCGACGGCGCGCAGGGCGTCGAAGTCGACCCCGCAGGCGGCCATGAACCGCATCGCGCGGTCGATGTCCTTCGCCGTCTTCTCGTAGCGCGCGTTCGCGGCGTTGGCGATGAAGCCCTTGTTCCAGTCGTGGACGTTGCGCAGGTCGGCGAAACCGCCCTGGGTGAACGCGCGCACGAGGTTGAGCGTCGCCGCACTCGTGTTGTAGGCCTGCAGCAGTCGCTCGGGGTCGGGGCGACGCGCCTCGGGCGTGAACGCGAAATCGTTGACCATGTCACCGCGGTAGGCCGGCAGAGTGACGTCGCCGCGCGTCTCGGTGTCCTTCGAGCGCGGCTTGGCGAACTGCCCGGCGATGCGGCCGAGCTTCACGACGGGCGTGCTCGCGCCGTACGTCAGCACCGCAGCCATCTGCAGGATCGTCTTGACGCGGTCACGGATGTTGTCGGCCGTCGCCGAGGCGAACATCTCTGCGCAGTCACCGCCCTGCAGGACGAACGCCTCACCCCGCGACGCCGCCGCGAGGCGGGTGCGCAGATCGTCGCACTCGCCCGCGAAGACGAGCGGCGGATAGGTGGCCAACGTCTCGCGCACGCGCTCCAACGAACCGTCATCCGGCCATGACGGCTGCTGCTTGGCAGGCAACTGCGGCCACTCGAGACCCACAGGACGCGTGGGCACGGACGGGGTGTTATGCGTTTCGGGCGTGGTACTCACCCGAGCGAGCCTAGGCGCCGAACCACGATGGCGCACATCGGCCCTGACTGTGAGACATCACGGGCGACGTGCGAGCCGGACTCGGGGCGGCGATGCCAGGTCGACGCCCCGGCCCGAGAGCCCGGGGCGATGCCCGGTACAGCGTCGGCGATCGTCAGCCGCCGGCGTCGCGAGCGCCGTGCGCGTCGCCGTCGGTCGTGATGGATTCGACGCGCTCGGCAGATTCGACACGCTCGACGGACACGGACGTCTCGCCTTCATCGATCGTGACGGCGTCATGAGCCGGGGCGTCACGAGCGGCGTCGTGGACCGCGATGTCCTCGACGTCGGCCGTGACGTCGGCTGCCTCGCCGGCGGGCGCGTCGTTGCTCTTGATGTCCTTGCCGTCCTTGTCCGAGCCCTTGCGCGGCAGGCGGGCGGCAGCGTCTTCGAGGGCCGCGGTGGCGCTGCCCTGGATCTCCTTGGCCACCTGCACGGCGCCCTCACCGAGGGAGCGGGCACGCTCGCCGACCGACTTCTTGCGCGACGCGGCGTACTCATCAACGTACTCCTGGCCGGACAGCAGCATCAGTTCATACATGATCTCGTCGGTGATGGAGCGCAGCACGAAACGGTCGGAGCCCATGCCGTCGAAACGCGAGAAGTCGAGCGGCGCGCCGAAGCGCACGTGCGGCTGCGCGTAACGGCCGAACTTCTCGCCGGGAGGTGCGACGGTGTCGGTGTCCATGACGGCGACCGGGATGACGGGCACGCCACTCTCGAGCGCGAGACGCGCGATACCGGTCTTGCCCTTGTAGAGACGGCCGTCGGGCGAGCGCGTGCCCTCGGGGAAGATGCCGAACAGCTCACCGGCGGCGAGGATGCGCTTGCCGGTCGCGAGCGCACCGGCCGCGGCGGAACCGCTCGTGCGATCGATGGGCACCTGACCCGTGCCGGAGAAGAAGCCCTTCTGCAGGCGCCCCTTGACGCCGGGCGTCGTGAAGTACTCCGACTTCGCGACGAACGTGACGCGGCGTTCGACGACGAGCGGGACGAACAGCCAGTCCGAATAGGAGAGGTGGTTGATCGCCAGGATCGCCGGGCCGGCGTCGGGAATGTGCTCGAGGCCCTCGACCGTCGGGCGGAAGACCGTTCGAAGCGCAGGCCCGACGAGAACCCTCTTGAGAAGCCAGTAGAGCACGGGAAGTCTTCCTCTCGGGGTGCAGGACGGCTTCACTCTACTGGGTCACACCGGCCTGCACATGCCGCCACGGCGACGCAGCGTGCCAGGATGAGCACATGCGAACCCGGCCCCGCACCTGCCCACCGACGTCCGCGCCCGGGCGGGCCACCTCGCGCATCGGCGAGGCGCTGCGATGAGCACCGAGCCCCGCGACCGCGACTGGGACGCCGAGTTCGCCCAGATCACCCGGCATCTCGACCTCGACGCAGCGTCGGAATCCGCGACGCGCCGCGGCGCCCACCGGGATCTCTTCGAGCCCACATCCGACGAGACCACGCCCATGACGCCCGCCTCGCCGGCCCCGGCCGACGACGGTCCTGTACCCGGCTTCCGGCCGCAGTGGCGCATGCCGGACGAGCAGCCATGGGTGATGACGCCGCCGCCTCACGGGCAGGCTGGGAGCGCTGCAGGTCAACACGACCACGACGATCTCGATGACCTGGACGAGGAACCCTTCGTCCCGCCTGAGCCCGCACCGTTCGAGACCGGTGACCCGGCGAGCGTCATCATGCTCGCCTGCTTCGTCCTCGGGCCGGTGTGGCTGCTCTACCTCACCCTGTTCGATCGTGAGGCGGCCACGCTGTGGTGGCTCGTCGCGGCGGGGCTGCTCGTCGGCGGCTTCGCCCTCGCCGTCGCGAGGCAGCCGAAGAACCGCGACGAGCACGACGATGACGACGACGGCGCCCGCGTCTGAGCCTCTGCGACTGCCGGCCCGAGCGGCCTCGTCCGATCCCCCGGGCCCTCCCAGCGGACGTCAGTCGGTCGTCAGTGCGACGTCACCGTGACGTCGACGACGAGCGGGCGGTGATCGGTCGCGACCGTCATGTCGTGCTCCACGGCGCTCATGTCGACCGTCTCCAGCGTCAGCGACGGCGAGGCGTAGACAAAGTCGATGCGCTTGTGCGGTTCGGCGGCGTTGAACGTGTTGATGCGCGGCCCTGCGTCGACGAGCCCGTGTGCCTTGAACTCCCGCCCCGCGGGCCCGTTCTCGAGCTCGTTGAAGTCGCCGGCGATCGCCCACGGCACGTCGCCCGGCAGGTTCGGGTCGGCGATGAGCTCACGCGCGTGCCCGGCGCGCATCGAGCTGTAGAGCGACAGATGCGTGCTGATCGCGAGCCACTTCGCCTCGCCGGGCAGGCACACCTCGGCCCATGCGTAACCGCGCGGCTCTTGCGGACGCGGCACGGTGTAGAGGCCGTGGCCGCTCGCGGCGACGTCGAGGCGCGGCGCCGTCACGATCGCGGTGCTCATGCGGTGACGGTTGCCTCCGCCCCACACGAGCCCGACGGATTCGGCGAACTCGGCGATGCGATGGTCGGAGAACGGATGGCGCGGCATCTCCTGCAGGCACAGCACGTCGGGCGCGGCGTGCCGGATGACGCGCAGCAGGGCCGCACGGTCGTCCTTGAGGCCGCGCACGTTGTACGACATGAGACGGGTGGTCATGCGATGTCCTCCTCGACGGCGCTGCGCGCCAGGTCGGCCGCGCCGATGAGCCCGGCCTCGTTGCCGAGCTGCGCCTGCACGATTCGTGCCTCCGGGCGGTACCCGCGCCCCGGCAGCTGCTTGCGGAAGGCCTCGCGCGCCGGCGTCAACAGCATCTCGCCGGCTGCCGACACGCCGCCGCCGATGACGAACGCGCCCGGGTCGAACGCACTCGCGAGGTTCGCGAGGCCGGTGCCGAGCCACGAACCGATCTCGGCGAGCAGTTCGGCCGCCGTCGCGTCCCCTGCAGCCGCGGCCTGGGTGATCATGGGCCCGGTCAGCTTCGTCAGGTCGCCGCCGATCTCGGCCTCGATGTCGTGCGCCATCGGCGACTGCGCCGCGAGCAGCGAGCGCGCCTCGCGCACGAGCGCGTTACCGCTGGCGTACTGCTCCCAGCAGCCGCGGTTGCCGCACTCACAACGGATGCCGCCGGGCACGACCTGCATGTGGCCGAACTCGCCCGCGATGCCGTACCGGCCGCGCTGCATCACCCCGTCGACGAGGATCGCGCCGCCGATGCCGGTGCCGAGGTTGACCATGATGACGTGGCTCTCCCCCGCCACCGCGCCGAAACGCCACTCCGCCCAGCACGCGGTGTTGGCGTCGTTGTCGACGAAGACGGGGAACGCGCAACGGGCGCGCAGGTTCTCGCGCAACGGCTCGTTGCGCCACGACAGATGCGGCGCGAAGACGACGGTCGAGCGGTCGGCGCCGACGAATCCCGCCGCGCCGATGCCGATGGCGCTGACCTCGCCGAGGTCGTCGCGTTCGGCGGCATCCTGCAGTTCATCGACGACGCTGACGAGTAGGTCCTCGACGACGGCGGCCTTCGTCGAGCGGTGCGGCGTGTCGCGGCGAGCGCGCGCGATGACGGTGCCGCGCTCGTCGACGAGGCCGCCCGCGACCTTCGTGCCGCCGATGTCGATTCCGATGGCGAGACTCATGCACGCCCCCTCTCTGCGAGCGCTGCGGCGCCGATGACGCCGGCGTCGTTGCCCAGTTGTGCGACGACGAAACGCGGCGACGGACGGTGCCCGCCGCCCGTCAGCTCGTCGGCGAAGTGGATGCGAGCCGATTCGAGGACGAGGTCGCCCGCCTCCGCGAGCCCCCCGCCGATGACGAAAACGGCCGGGTCGAGCACGGCCGCGAGTGACGCGCAGCCCTCGCCGACCCAACGGCCGATCTTGCTCAGCAGCGCCAGGGCTGCCGCGTCGCCCTCTTGTGCCGCTGCCGTGACGTGCGCGCCGCGCAACGCCTCCGGATCGCCCGCGCAGGCTTCGCGAAGCCGCGCGGCCTCGGTCGCGCCCGAAGCAACGAGCTCGCGCGCCTCACGCACGAGCGCGGACCCGGAGGCGTACACCTCGAAACAACCACGATTGCCGCAACCGCACAGGTGACCGCCCGGCACGACACGCATGTGCCCGATCTCGGCGGCGATGCCGTGGCTGCCGCGCATGAGTTCGCCGTCGAGGACGATGCCGCCGCCGACACCGGTGCCCAGCGTCACCATGACCATGTCGTCGACGTCCGCGCCGCCACCGTGGAGGAACTCGCCGTAGGCGGCCGCGTTCGCGTCGTTCTCGATGACGACGGCGTGCCCCGTCGCTTCTTCGAGGCGTGCGCGCAGCGGCTCGTGCCGCCAGGCGATGTTGGGGGCGAACAGGACGTTCGCGCCCTGCTTGTCAATGTATCCGGCGCACGCGACCCCCACCTTGGGCGCCTCGACGCCCTCGGCACGCGCCGCGGCGCCCAGCTCGTCGATGAGTTCGACGGTGGCGGCCACGATGGCGTCGGGCTCCTGCGCGGGCGTGTCGCGGCGCGCGCGGCGCACGATGGTGCCGCCGGAGTCGACGAGGCCCCCGGCGATCTTCGTTCCACCGATGTCGATGCCGATGCTGAGTGTCACGCTCGTTCCTCACTGCTCGCGGACGGCGACGGCGCATGGGCCGTCACGATCATCCTGACGGGGCGGGGCGCCGAGCCCAAATCGGGTGGCGCCCCGGTGGCGGGGCCGTACATGCGGCGCCTCAGGCGGTGGCGTTCGCCCCACCGTGATCGAGATCCGGCGCCTCGGCGTGCGCCTTCAACGCATCGAGGGCCGCGGTGATGATCTGCGTCTCGACCTTCCGGCGCAACGCCGTGTGCAGCGGAAAGCCGGGCCGTGCGTGCAGGGCATACGCGACGTCGGTGGCGTCGCCGTCAGCACGCAGGTCGTAGTGGCCTTGCATCGCCTCGATGTGCTGCGCCTCGACGAGTTGCCACGCCACCCGTGCGCGGTCGGCGCGACGAGCCACCGTGTACGCGAGCGTCACGACGTCCTTGAACGGGCCGGAGGCGAACGTCAGCTGTGCCTGGTCGACGTCGCCGGAGGGCGTTCGACTCAGCACGACGGCTCGCGCGACGTCCTTCGACCACTGCGGGTAGGCCGGCAGGTCGAGCACCACGTCGAGCACCCGAGCGCAGCTCGCCTCGATCCGGATGCGGCCCTCGCTGAGGGCGTCGCTGTTCGTCGTCATGACACCGAGGGTATGCGCCGAGCGGCGGCAGGGTCGTAAGGTACGCATGACGACGGGCCTCACCGACCGCCGCCACCGACCCAGTACCGACCCAGCGAGGATCCGCAATGCGTGAAGTGAGCACGAAGCTGCTCGTGCCGTTCGACGAGGAGCTCGCGCTTCCGCACATCGTGGTGCGCAACGCGTCCGAGGATCCGCGAGGCATCGGTTACGCCCGGCGTGAGGGCGCGACGTGGGCCGGGGTGACACACGAGGAATTCCTCGCGCAGGTCGAGACGCTCGCCAAGGGGTTCATGGCGGCGGGCGTCGAAGCGGGTGACCGCGTCGCGCTCATGAGCACGACCCGCTACGAGTGGACGCTCACCGACCTCGCGCTGCTGACGTGCGGCGCTGTCGTCGTGCCGATCTACGAGACGTCCTCGAGCGACCAGGTCGCCTGGATCCTCGCCGATTCCGAGGCCGTCGCCGTCGTCGTCGAGAACCAGGAGATGGCGCTCACCGTCTCGCAGGTACGCGAGCGCTGCCCCCATCTGCGCGACGTCTGGCAGATCGACGCCGGCCACCTCGACGAACTGCTCGAGGGTGCCCCGGAGGTCAGTGACGCGCAGATGCGTGCGCGCCGCGACGCCGTCGACGCCGACCACGTCGCAACGATCATCTACACCTCGGGCACGACCGGCCTGCCGAAGGGATGCGTGCTGACGCACGGCAACTTCGTGTCGTTGTCGCAGAACTGCCTCGCGCTGATGGACGACCTCGTCAACGGCGGTGAGGAGAACAACGGCACCCTGCTGTTCCTGCCGCTCGCCCACGTCTTCGCCCGCCTCATCCAGTTCGTCGCGATCGCCTCACGCACACGCCTCGCCCACACGACGATCGGGACGCTCGTCGACGACCTCGGCACGTACGCGCCGTCGTACCTGCTCGGCGTGCCGCGCGTGTTCGAGAAGGTCTACAACTCCGCCGAGCAGCGCGCGCAGGGCGACGGCCGCGGCAAGATCTTCGCCGCCGCCGCCGACACCGCGATCGCCTACAGCGAGGCGACGAACGCCGGACGCCGCGCGCCGCTCACCCTGCGCGTCAAGCACACCGTGTTCGATCGACTGGTCTACGCGAAGCTGCGCTCGGCGTTCGGCGGTCATCTGCGCTACTCCATCTCCGGGGGCGCTCCCCTGTCGGCCCGGTTGGCGCACTTCTACAACGGCATCGGCCTGCCCGTTCTCGAGGGATACGGACTCACCGAGACGACGGCTCCCGCCTGCGTCAACCCGCCGAAGGCGCTGCGCATCGGCACCGTCGGCCCCGCCTGCCCCGGCGTCGGCCTGCGGATCGACGACGACGGCGAGATCCTCGTCAAGGGCATCAACGTCTTCCGCGAGTACTTGCACAACCCCGAGGCCACCGACGAGGCGAAGATCGACGGCTGGTTCCGCA
Organism: Dermacoccus sp. UBA1591; assembly: GCF_002322065.1. Taxonomy (NCBI): domain Bacteria; kingdom Bacillati; phylum Actinomycetota; class Actinomycetes; order Micrococcales; family Dermacoccaceae; genus Dermacoccus; species Dermacoccus sp. UBA1591. The sequence continues at coordinate 8,987 of NZ_DCNR01000012.1, forward strand.
CCGGCGACCTCGGTGAACTGGACGCCGACGGCTACCTGTCGATCACGGGGCGCAAGAAGGACATCCTCGTGACGGCGGGCGGCAAGAACGTCAGCCCCGCCAAGCTGGAGGATTCCCTGCGCTCGCACCCCCTCATCGCAGAAGCCGTCGTCGTGGGCGACGCCAAACCGTTCATCGCGGCGCTGCTGTGCCTCGACGAGGAGATGCTGCCCGGCTGGGCGAGCGCGCACGGCATCACCGACCTGGACCCCGCAGACGCAGCACAGGATCAGCGGGTACTCGACGAACTGCAGAAGGCCGTCGACCAGGCCAACACCCTCGTCTCCCGCGCCGAGTCGATCCGCGCCTTCCGGGTGCTGACCACGCCTCTGACTCAGGAATCCGGGCACCTGACGCCGTCGCTCAAGGTCAAGCGCAACGTCGTGCTCGACGACTACGCCGACGTCATCGACTCGATCTACTCCTCTCCCCGCACCTGAGACAGCTCACGCCGCCTCGTCGCCGTCGTCACCCCTCACCGGAGCCGACCTGACAGCCAGGTGGTGAAGCTCTCTCGACCCGCGACGAGTGGCGCCGCGCCTGCGGTCGCGTCACGCGGTCGGGCGCGCACTAGGGCGACGACCCGTGCGGTGCCTGCACCATCGGCGAGATACGTGACGTAGGCGTGCGCCCATTCGTATCCGAGCTCGGTGCCCACCTGCTCCTGCGGGGGCGGTGAATCCCCGATCTTCTTCTGCGGCGCCGCTTGGGCGAGCGTCGGCCAGCGGCTGCGTTCAGGCACCGACACGAGAGGTGCGGCCGTCCACTCGGCGGCTCCCTCCTTCAGCCACCACTGCGTCGCGTCCGCGCCGAACTGCCCGAGCCACAGATGCGTCAGCTCGTGCGCGAGAACGACCCGGCGGCCGCCCTCCGTCAGCGACGAGGCGACAGAGGGCGCGAGGAACACACCCTGCCTCGTGGTGACGCCCGCGGTGTCGGCGTCCAACCCGTCGGCACTCGCCGCGAACTCCGCGTCGTCCCGGCAGAGCGTCACCCGCAGATCACCTTCGAGACCCGCCGGCCGCGTGGTGCCCCACACCTCAGCGATCCGGTGCGCGGCCGCCTCGACGCGCGCGCGCCACTGCGCCGAGGCATCGTCCCCGGCCCCTGATGGCGAGGACGCGCCTTCGTCGAGCGCGTTCGGCAACCGCAGCACCACGCGCCCGAGGACGGTGTCGATCGTGAGGCTGGAGACCCCGCCATCGGTTCCGCCACTTGCCTCGGCTGACGACGACGTGCCCCCGGGTCGGCGCTCGCACCCTGCGAGCCCCAGGATCGCCCCCGCGGGCGCGATGACGCCTCCCAGGACGAAGTGGCGTCTCGACAGCATGGCGCAAGCGTAGGAGGTTCTCACACGGCGGCGCGCAGACCGGCGAACGGAGCGCTCTCCAGCAGCGCTGACGCCGCGTCCTCATCACCGACGAGACCGGCGCTGCAGAGCATGTCGAGAACACGGTGGTCCTCCTCCTCCCAGACGGGGCCGCTGGTGACGGCGGGCATGTCCAGGAACGTCTTCATGACGCACGTGTCGCACGCACGACCTCGTGCCGGGCACGAATCACAGGTGATGAGCATGACGCCTCCTCGAAGCGCTGATCGGTCGATTCCCCAACGGGTCTCGATGTGTTTCGCACGCTAGGTTCGAGCACCGACAACCCCGCCGTCCCGGGCGATTCGGGGGTCATCGACACGTTCGTCGCGGTCGAAGATCGCCCGCGTCCGACCTCCGCGACCGCCCGTCGCGGCGCGCCTCGTCCCCGCCGCGCCGCCTGCCCGTCCCCACCCCCTTGAAAGGCACCGGCCACCGCCTCATCCGGGGGTTGTCACCACCGCCGTCTAGCGTTCGCGACATGGTGACGAACACGCAGACGAATCCGACCGCGGTGCAGGGCTGCCTCGACGATCTCGGCACCCCGTTGCACGACGTCACCTTCGTCATCGTCGACCTCGAGACCGCCTAGGGTCGCCCGGGCGCGCAGGGCATCACGGAGATCGGCGCCGTCAAGGTCCGTGGCGGCGAGGTGCTCGGCGAGTTCGCCACCCTCGTCGACCCCGGCTGCGCGATCCCACCGCAGATCCAGCGGCTCACCGGCATCACGACGGCGATGGTGCACGACGCGCCGAAGCTGGCATCGGTGCTGCCCGCATTCTTCGAGTTCCTCGGGCCCGACGCCGTCCTCGTCGCCCACAACGCACCCTTCGACGTCGGCTTCCTCACGGCGGCCGCACGGGATCTCGAGGTCCCGTGGCCCGCTCCTGCGGTCGTCGACACGGTCAAGCTCGCCCGCGCCCTCGTGCCGCGCGACGAGGTCCGCAATCACCGCCTCGGCACGCTCGCGGCCCACTTCGGCGCAAGTGTCAACCCGAATCACCGCGCCCTCGCTGACGCCCAGGCCACCGTCGACGTCCTGCACGCCCTGCTCTCGCGAGCCGGCAGTCTCGGCGTCACCTCGCGTGAGGAACTGCTCTCCTTCAGCGCGAAGGTGCCGGCGGCGCGGCGCCGCAAGGCCACCCTGGCCGACGGCCTGCCCGCCGAGCCCGGCGTCTACGTCTTCGAGAACGAGGACGGAAAGCCGCTGTACGTCGGCACGTCCGGCAACCTCCGCACCCGCGTGCGTTCGTACTTCACCGCGTCGGAGAAGCGTCGCGAGATGGGGCTCATGGTCGATCTCGCCGCCCGCGTGACGCCCATCCCCTGCGCGACGGCGCTCGAGGCACACGTGCGTGAGATCCGGCTCATCGCCGAGCATCGGCCACGGTTCAACCGACGCTCGAGCCGGCCGGAGAAGATCGCATGGCTCAAGATCACCGACGAGAAGTTCCCGCGCCTGTCCGTCGTGCGCGAGCAGCGAGCCGACGAGGCGACGTACCTCGGCCCGTTCCGCACGATGGTCGCCGCGCGGCTCGCCCGCGATGCGGTGCACGACGTCCGCCGCATTCGCCAGTGCACCACGCCCATCCGCGCCAAGGGCGGCACGGCGTGCGTCCTGGCGGAGATGGATCGGTGCGATGCGCCCTGTATCGGAGGCATCACCCAGCGCGATTACCTCGACCTCGTGTCGAGGTTGAGGCAGGAACTGCTCAACGAGCCCGGGTCCATCGTCAATGACGTCGAGGCGCGCCTGGCCCGCCTCGCGGGGCAGGAACGCTTCGAGGAGGCCCGCGCTGGGCGCGACGCCCTCATCGAGCTCCTGCGTGGGCTCGACCGTCACCAGCGCCGGGCACCCATCGTCAACAATCCGCATCTCATGGCGGCACGGCCACGTCGGGGCGGCGGCTGGGAGTTCGCCGTCATCCGACACGGTCGGCTCGCGGCGAGCGGTGCCTCACGACCCGGTCAGGATCCACGGCTGACGATCGAGGCCTTGCGGGCGACGGCCGAGGCCGTCGCGACCCCGCCTGCACACCGTTCCGCAGCGCTTGAGGAGGAGACGGAGGTGCTCCTGCGCTGGATCGCGCGCGCAGGCACCCGCATCGTCGAGACGGACGCGCCGTGGGTCAGCCCGCGGGATGCCGCGACACGCTACCTCGACGATCTCGATCCCGTCGTCCGCCGCGCGCACGAAGCGGCAGCCGTCGAATCCGGCGTGCTCGCGCATCCCGGACAGGGGCGGGCGACGACCCGTCAGTCGTCGAGCCCCAGATCGAACCCCGCGTCGAGATCGCGTTGGGAGTAGGTGCGAAAGGCCAGGTGCGTGTCGGTCTCGAGCACGCCGTCGACCTTGTTGATGCTTCCGGAGATCACCTCGGCGAGTTGCTCGTACGCCGTGACGCGCACCATCGCGATGAGGTCGACGCCTCCGGTCACCGAGTAGACCTCCGTCACCCCGGGCACGTCGGCGACGTGCTGGGCCACCTCGGGGATGCGTGCGACGTCCGCCTTGATGAGGACGATGGCGGTGATCATCGGGTCTCCTTCATGAGGGGCTCGGAATCGGCGTCTACGGCACTCGAACCGTGGATCCAGACGTCGAGGGTGCGTTGCGCGGCGCTGGAATCGACGGCCTCGGCAGCGCGCGTCATGCCCGCACGGATGCCGGACGCGAGGTCGTCCGCGCCACCGAAGAGGCTGCCGCGCTCGTACTGGGCGACGAGTGCGAGAGCCGCGCCGGCGTTGAGCAGGACGGCGTCGCGCACGGGCCCGCGCTTCCCGGCGAGGACGTCACGGACGACCTGAGCGTTGAACGACGCGTCTCCGCCGCGCAGCGCCTCGATCGGGGCTGGCGACAGCCCGACCTGCTCGGGCGAGATGCTCTCTTCGATGACCTCGCCGTCGTGCACCCACCACAGGCTCGACGTCGTCGCCAGGGTGAGCTCGTCGAGGCCGTCGTCACCCCGGAAGACCGCCGCATCGGCGCCGCGTTGCGCGAAGACGCCAGCCATGACCGGTGCCATCCTACGGTTCGCGCAACCCACAGCAGCGATGGCTGGGCGCGCCGGATTGGTCAGGGGGCCGAGGAAGTTGAACGCGGTCGGGACGGCGAGCTCCCGCCGCGTCGCGGCGGCGTGCCGCATGGCGGGGTGGAAGCTCTGGGCGAACAGGAACGTCATCGGGGCATGCGTCACGTCTTGCTGCAGCTCGTCGACGTCCGCGCTCAGGTCGACCCCGAGCGCTTCGAGAACGTCAGCCGTCCCGGTCGAGCTCGAGCTGGCTCGGTTGCCGTGCTTGGCCACCTTGACCCCGGCACCGGCGCACACGAGCGCGGCCATCGTCGAGATGTTGACGGTGTGTGCCATGTCGCCGCCCGTGCCGACGATGTCGAGGGCCGGCACGTCGAGCCTGAACGGCCGGGCGTGCTCGACCATGACGTCGGCGAGCCCCCGCAGCTCCTCCACCGTCTCGCCCTTGCTGTGCAGTGCGACGAGGAACGCCGCGAGCGGAACGGGGGCGACCTCCCCGTTCATCACGGCCGTCATCGCGGCGTGGGTCTGCTCTGGCGTCAGGTCCTCCCCACGCATGAGCTGGGCCACGAGGCTCGGCCACTTCATGACGGATCTCCTTGCACGTCGTTCGTCGTACCACCACCCTAAGCGGCGCCGTGACCGTGCGACAGGCGCGTCCACCGACGTCCCGCGTCACCGTGCTAGGCGCTGACGTGCGGGGTTGCAACCGCGTCAACACACACAGGAAGAACACCCTTCAACACCCAGCGAGCACACAGAGCAGATAACGAATATGTGTCCAATTGGGGGGCCGCTGTCATGATCGCTGCCAGGGCAGGACATAATGTCCGGGTGGCGACCGCAACTACAGCTCAGACGAGCGAACACGGCATCCCCGCCGGGCACGCACCGGCGACCCGACCCAACCTGACTGCCGTAGGCACGATGGTGTGGCTCGGGAGCGAACTCATGTTCTTTGCCGGATTGTTCGCGATGTATTTCACGATCCGCTCCGTGGCAGGCGACCTGTGGCACGAACGCACGTCGCACCTGAACGTGACGCTGGCGGCCATCAACACGACGATCCTCGTGATCTCGTCCGTGTGGTGCCAGCTCGGCGTGTTCAAGGCGGAGCACGGCATCCCCCACCGCACGGGCAAGCTGCTCGAGGTCGGCAAGTGGGGAATGCGTGAGTGGTACTCCCTCACCTACCTGTTCGGCGCGATCTTCGTCTCCGGCCAGATCATGGAGTACGCCACGCTGCACGAGGAGGGCATCTCCCTCGACAGCGACGCCTACGGCTCGATGTTCTACATCACGACCGGCTTCCATGGCATCCACGTGACCTGTGGCCTTCTCGCGTTCCTGCTCATCATCGGACGCACGTTCACCTCGCGCACCTACAGCCACCACCAGGCCACGGGCGCGATCGTGACGTCCTACTACTGGCACTTCGTGGACGTCGTGTGGATCGCGTTGTTCGCTGCCATCTACCTCCTCAAGTGATGCGCGACACCACTAGCAGAACCCGAACCCTGACTCCCCCGACCGCCGACAGGATGTCCTTGTGAGCACTCTCGCCGCCCGCCGCCGACACCCGGCCTCCCTGTTCGTCGTCCTGCTGCTGGCCCTGGTCGTCACCGGTGGCCTGTACGCAGCCTTCGCGCCGAAGAGCGCCAAGGCCGAGACGACGTCCGCCAGTGACGTCAACGCTGGCAAGCAGCTGTTCCTCGCGAACTGCTCGACCTGCCACGGCACGAACGCCACCGGCACGTCCGCCGGCCCCTCCCTCGTGGGCGTCGGCGCTGCCGCCGTCGACTTCCAGGTGGGCACCGGCCGCATGCCGCTCGCCGCGCCAAACACGCAGGCGCAGCGCAACACGAAGCAGTTCAGCGACAAGGAGATCGCCCAGATGGCCGCCTACGTGGCCTCGCTCGGCACCGGTCCCAACGTCCCCGAGAAGCAGTACACGACCCCGGGTGGCAACTCGGCCAAGGGTGGCGAACTGTTCCGCGTCAACTGCGCCATGTGCCACAACTTCGCCGGCTCGGGTGGCGCGCTGACGCGAGGCAAGTACGCGCCGCCGCTGACGTCCGTCTCGGGCAAGCACATCTACGAGGCCATGCAGACGGGCCCGCAGTCCATGCCGGTGTTCAACGACACGAACCTGTCGCCGCAGGACAAGAAGGACATCATCACCTACCTCAAGGACATCGAGAAGCAGCCTGCGCAGGGTGGTCACACCCTGGGCAACCTCGGCCCGGTCTCCGAGGGTCTGTTCGTGTGGACGTTCGGCATCGGCCTGTGCATAGCGGTGGCTGTCTGGCTCGGACGTAAGGCAGCGTGATGAAATTCCCCCGCTTCGGCTCTGACTCGTCAGACAGGAAACGCAACGAAATGAATGAAACCGGCGCGCATGCGCTCCCCGGTGACGGCCACCCGGACAACGCTCCGGTGAGCCCGAACGACGGGCACATCGAGCGTTCGGGCGCACTACCCGAGCACTTCTCCGACCCGGGCCTGCCCCCGCACGTCCACCGTCTCGGTGACGAGGATCCGGCTGCGGCCAAGCGCTCCGAGCGCCAGGTCGCCATGCTGTTCCTGCTCTCGATGATCGCGACGATCGCGTTCGTCGTCTGCTACTTCGCGGTCGGCCGCGAGTCGATCATCTCGGTTCCTTTCATCGGCCCGATGAAGGCGCTGCACTTCGCTCTCGGCCTCACGATGGCGATCTCCATGCTGGGCATCGGCCTGGGTGCCATCCACTGGGCTAAGACGATCATGCCCGACGAAGAGGTCGTCGAGGAGCGGCACGAGCTCAAGTCCGACGACGAGGCCTGGGAAGCCGCCGCCAAGATCATGACGGGTGGCGCGGAGGCCGCGCAGCTGAAGCGTCGCCCGCTGCTCAAGTGGACGCTCGGTGGCGCTCTCGGTCTGTTCGCCGTCCCGGTGGCTCTTCCGCTGCTCGGTGGTCTCGGCCCCATGCCGAAGAACGACCTCGCGACGACGCTGTGGGACGAGAAGATCAACGGCCGCGGCCGCCGCCTCATGCGCGACCCCGAGGGCACCGCGATCCGCGCCTCGGACGTCACGCTGGGTTCGGTCTTCCACGTCCTGCCGGAGGGCATCAACACGACGGAGCACCCCCTCAACGAGAAGGCGAAGGCCTCCGTGCTGCTCGTGCGGCTCGACGAGGAGAAGATCAAGTCGGAGCGTCAGCGCAAGTGGGGTGTTGACGGCATCGTCGCCTACTCCAAGATCTGCACACACGTCGGCTGCCCCGTCGGCCTGTACGAACAGCAGACGCACCACCTGCTGTGCCCGTGCCACCAGTCCACGTTCGACATGACGGATGACTGCAAGGTCATCTTCGGCCCCGCCAAGCGTCCGCTGCCGCAGCTGAAGATCTCGGTCGACGACGAGGGCTACCTCGTTGCTGACCAGGGCTTCAAGCGCCCGGTCGGCCCGAGCTTCTGGGAAGACAACGGGAAGGAACTCAAGTCATGAGCACCGCTGCCTCTTCCGCGAGCGCAACGCACCCCACAACACAGCGTCAGGACCCGCAGGGCGGCCTGGCTGGCATGTCCAACTGGTTGGACGAGCGCACGGGCGGCGCCAAGGGCGTTCGCTTCCTCATGAAGAAGGTGTTCCCCGACCACTGGAGCTTCATGCTCGGTGAGGTCGCGCTGTACTCCTTCGTCATCCTCATGATCACCGGTACGTTCCTCACGTTCTGGTTCGTGCCGTCGCAGGGCGAGACGATCTACAACGGTCAGTACGTCCCGATGCAGGGCATCCAGATGTCGGAGGCCTACGCCTCCGCGATCGACATCTCGTTCGACATCCGTGGTGGGTTGCTGATCCGTCAGCTCCACCACTGGGCGGCGCTGCTGTTCATCGTGTCGATCATGATGCACATGTTCCGCGTGTTCTTCACGGGCGCGTTCCGCAAGCCCCGCGAGATCAACTGGGTCATCGGCACCCTGCTGTTCATGCTCGCGATCATCGAGGGCTTCATGGGCTACTCGCTCCCGGACGATCTGCTCTCGGGTACGGGTATCCGCGCCATGGAGGGCTTCATCCTTTCGGTCCCGATCGTCGGCACGTACATCTCGTACGCGCTGTTCGGTGGCGGCTTCCCCGGCGAGATGATCATCCCCCGCTTCTTCACGCTCCACATCCTCATCATCCCGGCGATTCTCGTCGCGTTGCTCGCCGCACACCTCATCCTGCTCGTCGTGCACAAGCACACCCAGTACCCCGGCCCGGGCCGCTCCGACAAGAACGTGGTCGGCTTCCCCCTCATGCCGGTGTACATGGCGAAGGCCGGTGGCTTCTTCTTCGTCGTGTTCGGTATCACGGCGCTGATCTCGGGTCTCATCACGATCAACCCGATCTGGATGTACGGACCGTACGAGCCGACGCAGGTGACGGCCGGTTCGCAGCCTGACTGGTACATGGGCTTCGCCGACGGTGCTCTCCGTCTGCTGCCCGGCGTGTTCGAGTTCCAGCTGTTCGGCCACACGTGGAGCATGAACATCTTCCCGGGTTCGATCGCCTTGCTGCCGTTGTTCTTCGGCGCCATCGCGGTCTACCCCTTCATCGAGGCCTGGGTCACGGGCGACAAGCGTGAGCACCATGTGCTCGACCGTCCGCGCAACGCTCCGACGCGCACGGCGATCGGCGTGGCGTTCGCGACGTTCTATGCGGTCCTCATGTTCGCGGCCGGCAACGACCTGATGGCGATCAAGCTGCACATGTCGATCAACGACATCACGTACTTCTTCCGCGTCATGGTCTTCCTCGGCCCGATCCTCGCCTACCTCGTGACGAAGCGCATCTGCCTCAGCCTGCAGCGTCGCGACCGCGACCTGGTGCTGCACGGGCGCGAGTCCGGACGCGTCATCCGCACGCCGGAGGGTCGATTCTTCGAGGCGCACGAGCCGCTCGACGAGTACACGCGTTGGCAGCTCGTGAGCTACGAGGCCGGTACTCCGAGCCAGATCGAGCTCGATGGTCTTTCGGGCAAGGAGCGGAGGAAGGCGAAGCGTCGCAACCGCTGGACCAACTTCTACTACAAGGACAGCATCGCCCCCGTCACTCCGGCCGAGCTCGAGGCAGCTCACCACCACGGTGACGACCACGCTCTCGAGGGCGCTCACTGAGTCGCCCGCGAGGATAACGCCGAAGGCCCCCGACAT
>NZ_DCNR01000012.1:18856-29457 GCF_002322065.1 Dermacoccus sp. UBA1591
ATGTCGGGGGCCTTCGGCGTATCTCGGCCGGGAGGCGTCAGGACGACGCTCCATGGCCACCTCAGGTGGGCCGGCCAGGGAGGAAGGGCAGCTTCCCGGGTGCAGGCGTCTGCGGGTGCCAGGTCGCCACGCGCTTCGGGTGGCGGAGTTCCGCGAGGCTGCCGGCCTCGCCCGGGATGGTGCTCTGGACGCACCGCATCGCCTCGATCCCCCTCGCCCGCGTTTGTCTCGCATTCGTCACCGGTCGTGAGGGTGTCGCCCACGCATCAGCTCATGCGTCCACGTGGTCCGGAGGGATTCTCCCCCGTCTCATCGTGCCGTACAGCGGTGCCTCGCTCGGCGGCCGGAGCCGTTCGCTCATCGCGCCCGGAGCCGCCTCGTGCTCACGTCAGGGCAACGTCGACATCGTGGCCGGAGCCGCCTCCTACTCGCGTCAGAACAATGTCGCCATCGTGCCCGGGGCCGTTTCGTCGTCGCCTCCCGGCCCCGGTCGTCGCTCAACGGCTGGTGGTCGTGGGGAGACGGCCGACGCCATACCAGCCTGCCCTGCCCCCGCCTGCGAGCGGGCACCCCTACAAGCGGGCATGAGGGCGCCGCCTCGGGAGGCAAGGAGCGCGCACCACGCTGTGAGAGGCGGCGGGCGCCCAGCAGCGTCTCTGCATGGTCCTTCGCCTGAGCTGATGGCGGCGCGCCCAGCAAGTCGCCCGTCGGTGCCCTGCGATGACGGCGGCGATTGGCCCTGGCCTGCTGTGCCGGCAGCGTAGCCGCGGCGCAGATGAGTCCCTGATTGTGGTGAAACACCGGTCGTCGCGCCCCCGGCCTCTTGGACGTGGGCGCAGCCACCGCGTGATCCTTCGAGTCAACCTCCTACAGAATCCTCGAACGGAGTCATCACGATAACCGCACCTCACATTGTCGACCCTGCCAGCGTGCTGGGCGAAGCCTTGTCCGAAGCAACCCGGACATGGTGCGCCACCTACTGCAAACCATGCTCAGCGCTCTGCTGTCCGCCGACGCGGACGCCGTGACCGGCGCCGAGTGGGGCCAACCCAGCCCGACACGCACGACCCACCGCAACGGCTACCGCCACCGCGACCTCGACACCCGCCTCAGCGCCCTCGACATCGCTGTATTGAAGCTGCGCTCAGGCGCCTACTTCCCCCGACTGGCTCATGGAACGATGCAAACGAGCCGAGTCCGCACTCAACACCGTCGTCGCTGACTGCTACCTCGCCGGCGTGTCCACGCACCGCAGGGCTCCCCCGCTGCGCGCGACGCGGGGTTCGTAGCGGGTGGTACCCCCAAGCTGGCGAAAAACCCTCGGCACCAACGCGCCGTCGAGTCCCAGGTCAGCCGTATGGGCGCCGACCTCGACCCGCTCCACGACGACTTCCGCCACCGCCCCCTCGACGATGCAGGCCCGTTCACGTTCGTCACCGCCGACGCCCTCACGATGAACGCGCGGGAAGGACGCCGCGTGATCAACACCGTCGTCTCGCTCGCCACCGGCGTCAACAATGACGGCCACCGTGAAGTGCTCGGCCTGCGCGTGGCCACGAGCGAAACCGGGTCAGCGAGGAACGAGTTCTTCGCCGACCTCGTCGCCCGCGGCCCGAGCAGTGTCCTGCTCATCACCAGCGAGGCCCACCGGTCTGTGCGAAGCGATCAGCGCGAACCTGCCCGCCGCGAGCTGGCAACGATGCCGCACTCACGACGCCGCGAACTCGTCGGAATCTTCCCCAACCGCGACGCGATCGTGCATCTCGTCGGCGCCATCCTGGCCGAACAAATCGATGAACGGGCCGAAGGACGACGCTACCTCGGCCTCGACGTCCTCGCCCGCTCACACGCGGCCATCCTCACCGACCCGCCCACCGAGCCAGGACACGAACCCATGCCCGCACTCACCGCCTGAACCCACCCCGCGAAGGAACACACCGTTACACCACCGCCAGAGACTTGACCGCCGGCGCGCCCAGGAGCGACGCGCGCGAGCGCGAGCGAGCCGCCGCGATCCCCGCACTCTCGCAAGATCCGCTGCGTGAGTTGATCGTGCTTCGCAGTAGTTTGATCGTGCTTCGCAGTTGCCGACGCGATTCGCAGATGGGCACGTCATTGGCGAAAGGGGGACGGAAATCGCAAACGTCGACGAAAATCGCAGGTACGCACGGGCCGCTGTGGGGCGCCCGGGCGGCTTTGCCGGCCCCGCCACTGTCATCACCGCATGCTCGCGTGACGTCGCACAGCCGAACTAGCGAGTCCGCTTCATCCCAGACATGCAGATCGCCCCGCCCTTCCAGAGGAAGGGCGGGGCGATCTTTGGTGCGAGTGATCAGATGGCGTGCTCGCCACTGAAGTATTCGAACGTCCACAGCACGACTGCAACGCAGACAAGCGGAGCGGCGATGAACACGATCCACCAGCCGACAGCCATCCCGAACGCGAGCAGCGCAATCGCAGCGGCGAGCCACAGCGGCGTCCACGAGTAGGGCGAGAAGAAGCCCTGCTCGCCGGACACTTCGCTGATCTCGCCCTCGGGGCGGTCGCTCGGGCCCGCACCCAGCTTGCGGTCGGTGACCGCGAAGTAACCGGCGATCATGAGGCCGAAGCCGGTGCTGAGCGCGAGGCCGACGACACCCACTGGCTCGTCCCAGTGGCTGAAGTGACCGTAGATGAAGATCAGCGGCAAGTAGAAGAGGCCGAGCACGAGGAAGAGCTTGTATGACGTCTTCATGCGGTGTGAGCCTTTCCACCCAGCTGGTCAACCGTGTCCTGCGCCGGCAGGACGGAGAAGACCCCGACCTCCGGGTGGTGCAGGTCGAACGCGGGGCGCTCGGAACGGATGCGCGGGATGCTGTTGAAGTTGTGACGCGGCGGCGGGCAGGACGTCGCCCACTCGAGCGAGGCCCCGAAGCCCCACGGGTCGTCCTCCGTGACGAGCGGCGCCTTCTTCCACGTGATGTACACGTTGTAGAGGAACGGCAGCATCGAGGCACCCAGCAGGAACGAGCCAACGGTCGAGACCTGGTTCAAGGACTGGAACCCGTCCTCCGGGAGGTAGTCGGCGTAACGACGGGGCATGCCCTCGACACCCAGCACGTGCTGAACGAGGAACGTCAGGTGGAAGCCGACGAACAGCAGCCAGAAATGGATCTTGCCGATCGTCTCGTTCAGCATGCGGCCGGTGAACTTCGGCCACCAGAAGTAATACCCCGCGAACATCGCGAACACGACGGTGCCGAAGACGACGTAGTGGAAGTGCGCCACGACGAAGTAAGAGTCGGACAGGTGCAGGTCGAGCGCCGGGCTGGCGAGGATGACACCCGTCAGACCACCGAAGAGGAAGGTCGCGAGGAAGCCGAGCGCCCACAGCATCGGAGTCTCGAAGGTGAGCGAGCCACCCCACATGGTGCCGATCCAGTTGAAGAACTTCACGCCGGTCGGGACGGCGATGAGCATCGTCATGACGGCGAAGAAGGGCAGGAGCACCTGGCCGGTCGCGTACATGTGGTGAGCCCACACCGAGACCGACAGCGCGCCGATGGCGATCGTCGCGAAGACCAGTGTCTTGTAACCGAAGATCGGCTTGCGCGAGAAGACCGGCAGGACCTCGGAGATGATGCCGAAGAACGGCAGCGCGATGATGTACACCTCGGGGTGCCCGAAGAACCAGAACATGTGCTGCCAGAGCATGGCTCCGGCCGTTTCCGAGTCGAACACGTGCGCATTCATCGTGCGGTCGAGGCCGAGGCCGAACAGCGCAGCGGCGAGGACCGGGAAGACGAGCAGCACGAGGATCGAGGTGATGAGCACTGTCCACGTGAAGATCGACGTGCGGAACATCGTCATGCCGGGAGCGCGCATGCAGACGATCGTCGTGACGAAGTTGACCGCACCCATGATCGAGGCGAAACCGGTCAGCGCGAGGCCGTAGACCCACAGGTTGCCGCCGAGACCGGGGCTGTAGGTGGTGCTCGACAGCGGCGCGTACGCGAACCAACCGAACGAGGCCGCACCCTGCGGCGTCAGGAAGCCGGCCACTGCGATGAGGCTGCCGAAGAGGTAGAGCCAGTAGGCGAACATGTTGAGTCGCGGGAAGGCGACGTCGGGCGCGCCGATCTGCAGCGGCATGAGCGCGTTCGCGAAGCCCGAGAACAGCGGCGTCGCGAACATCAGGAGCATCACCGTGCCGTGCATGGTGAACAGCTGGTTGAACTGCTCCGGGTTGTCGACGATTTGCAGGCCGGGCGACCACAGCTCGGCACGGATGACCAGAGCCATCGCACCACCGAGCAGGAAGAAGATGAACGACGTGATGAAGTACAGGTTGCCGATGACCTTGTGGTCGGTCGTCGTCAACCACTTGACGATGGTTCGGCCCGCGTTGAAGTCCTCAGGACGCCGTGCCTCGGGGCGCTGCTGAAGGCCTGCGGCGGGAGTCGTAGCCGTAGCCATTACTTACCCTCCTTGACGATGTCCGACGCGCCGACACCCTCGGGCAGGTACTGCTGGTCCTGCGGGGCGACGCTGGAACGGTTGAGGGAGTTCGACAGGAAGCCGGACTTGCCCTGCTTGCGCAGGTCGTCCATGTGCTTGTCGTACTCCGCCTGCGAGACGACCTTCACGTTGAAGAGCATCTGAGAGTGGTACGCACCGCACAGCTCGGCGCACTTGCCCTTGAAGGTGCCCTCTTGCGTCGTGTCGACGGCGAACTTGTTCACCTTGCTCGGGATCATGTCGAGCTTCTGCAGGAACTGCGGCACCCAGAACGTGTGGATGACGTCGCGCGTCGTCAGCACGAACTCGACGCGCTTGTTCACGGGCAGGTACAGCGTCGGCAGTCCGGCCTCGGCGCCCGGCTTGCCGGCCTTCATGTCACCCATGACGCCGGTGTCGTAGGTCTTGGCGTCGACGTAGTTGAAGTCCCAACTCCACTGCTTGCCGACGACGTTGATCGTCACGTCGGGCTTCGGCTTGGTGTCGAGCAGCTTGTTCTCCAGCCCGACCGTCTTGCCGAACAGCACGGCGACCATGAAGATCGGCACGACCGTGTAGAGGATCTCCATCGGCACGTTGTACTGCATCTGCGCCGGGAAGCCCGTGTCGCTCTTGCGACGGCGGTAGCGCAGGATGCACCAGAGCATGAGGCCCCAGACGAGCACGCCGACGGCGAGCGCCCAGTACCAGGTGTCCACCCAGAAATCGATCACATGGTGGGAGTTCTCGGTGACGCCCTCGGGCAGCCAGCCGCGGCTGACCTCTCCGGAGCACGCGGTCAGCGGCAGTACCGCTCCACCGACACCGACAGCAGCAATTCGACGACGCCACGAGGGGCTCGTCTTCCGTAAGGGCCGACGCACAGCGTCCACCTTCCTCAGATCCATACCAGGCACATTCAAACCTTATCCCAGGCTCAGACTTCGCCAAGGGGCGGGGGGTATCTCCTGGCTCTAACGATTGCCTAACGGCACCCGCGCGCCCGGCACCAGACCGGTGATCGGCGGCGAGGTGACGAGGTGCGCGACGGCGTCGCGGTACGCCGGACGCTCCATGGTGGTGATGCCCAGGCTCGCGAGGTGGTCCGTGCGCCACTGCACGTCGATCAGACGCGGCCCGGGCTCGGCGAACACGACCTCGCTCAGCGCCCACAGCGCCACCTTCGATGCGTCAGTCGCGACGTGGAACTTCGACTCGCCGGCGAACAACCCACCGAGCGCGAGCCCATAGAGGCCGCCGACGAGTTCGCCGTCCTGTCTCACCTCGATCGAGTGCGCCACCCCGAGGCGGTGGAGTGCGCCGTAGGCCGAGGCGACGGCGGGGGTGATCCACGCGCCGTCACGGCTCGGGTCGGCGCAGGCGGCGACAACGTCGTCGAACGCGGTGTCGATGCTCACCTCCATCGTCCGGCCCGAGCGACGCAGGCTGCGGGAGACGTGGAAGTCACCGCGACGCAGGACGCCGCGCTCCAGCGGCGACCACCAGCCGAGCGGTTCGCCGCCGCCCTCCCCCAGACCCATCGGGAAGACGCCCTGGGAGTACGCCCCGACGATCGTCGCCGGTTCGAGGTCGGCGCCGAGGGCGACGAGGTCGTCATCGGCGTCGAAGTCGGCGTCGGCGAAGTTCCACCGGCACTCGAGCTCGAGCGGGTTCACGACCGCCGATCACGCAGGCGCGCCGCCACCTCGCCTGCCGCGGCGTCACCGTAAGCCGCGCGGAAGCGGTCGAGGAAGGCGGGCGCCTTCAGCACGTACTCCTGGGTGCCGACGGTCTCGATGACGTGAGCGGCGAGCACCGAACCCAGCTGGGCGCAGCGCTCCAGCTCGAGCTGCCACGACAACCCGGCCAGGAATCCAGCGCGGAAGGCGTCGCCGACGCCCGTCGGGTCGACCGCCTGCGCGATCTGGGCAACGGGCACGTCGATCGTCGGCTCACCGCGGCGGTGGATGCTCGCGCCGTCCTTGCCGCGGGTGATGACACGTACCCCGACGCGGTCGAGGATCTCGTCGGCGCTCCAGCCCGTCTTCTGCTCCGTGAGGTGCGATTCGTACTCGTTGGTGAACAGGTACTGCGCGCCGTCGATGATGTCGCGGATGAACGCGCCGTCGCCGAAGGCCAGCTGCTGGGAGGGGTCCGCGACGAACGGGATGCCCCGACGCCGGCACTCCTGCGTGTTGCGACGCATGCCCTCCGGGTCGTGCGCGCCGATGAGGACGAGGTCAAAACCCCCGTGGCGCTCGGCAATCGGGCCGAGTTCGACCTCGCGCCCCTCCGACATCGCACCCGGGTAGAACGACGCCATCTGCGCCATGTCGTTGTCGGTCGTGCAGACGAAACGCGCGGTGTGCTGCGTCTGCGAGATGCGCACCTCAGAGGTGTCGACGCCATGACGCTCCAACCAGGAGCCGTAGTCGGCGAAATCGGCGCCCACGCACCCGATGAGGATCGGGCGCAGGCCGAGGTTGCCGAGGCCGAACGCGATGTTGCCCGCCACGCCTCCGCGGCGGATCTGCAGGTCGTTCACGAGGAACGAGACCGAGATCTTGTCGAGCTGCTCGACGACGAGCGAATCGGCGAAACGCCCGTCGAACGTCATGAGATGGTCGGTTGCGATGGAACCCGTCACTGCGATCTTCACCGCATCAACCTACCGTGAAACGCGTTCGGCGCCCACGCTGCCATCGCAGCAGTGGGCGCCGAGGCGGAGCCGATCGGATCAGCTGAAGCTGTCACCGCACGCGCAGGAGCTGCCCGCGTTCGGGTTATCGATCGTGAAGCCCTGCTTCTCGATCGTGTCGGCGAAGTCGATGGAGGCGCCGTCGAGGTACGGCGCGCTCATGCGGTCGACCACGACCTCGACGCCACCGAAGTCGCGCACGAGGTCACCGTCGAGGGTGCGCTCGTCGAAGTAGAGCTGGTAGATGAGGCCCGAGCAGCCGCCCGGCTGCACGCCGACGCGCAGGCGAAGGTCGTCACGGCCCTCCTGCTCGAGCAGGCTCTTCACCTTGGCTGCGGCGACGTCCGTCAGAATGACGCCGTGGGTGGCCGTCTCGGCCTGGGTGTTCGTCTCCACCGTCATCGTGGATCGATCCTCTCTCACGTCTTCGGTCCTGGTGGTCTCCAGGCCGTTCTTCGTGCAACACCGCGGCGGCCCGCCGTGTTCCCGCCCCACCTTACGCGCCGCCGAGGCGCGCCAGTGACGAGCGGACCGGCTCGAGCACTCCGACGACGGCGGCAGCCGCCGTCAGGCACGCAATGGCGGCGAGCAAGAACACGAACCGCCAGACGAACGCAGGGACGTGACCGACGCGCGCGAGCTCCATCGCGTCGTCACGCCCGACGTGGGGGCGGAACAGCTCGAGCGCGGAGCGCAGCCCGCCGACGAGCAGGAACCACGACGCGCTCGCCACGACGACGTTCGTGACGGGATCGGAGGCCCAACGTAGCGTCGCGACGAGCAACGCCCCGACGCACGCGATGACGACGACGCCGAACGCGTTGCGCAGGAGCAGTGCCATGAGTGCGACGACAACGGCGCCGGCGACGAGCCAGATCCGCGCCTGGTCTGCGCGCAGGGCGACCAGACCCCCGAGCCCGACGATCCCGGGCGCCGGGTACCCGGCCAGGAGGGTCAGCACGACGCCGAGCCCACCCTGTCGGCCGACGCTTACCGCCTCACCTGACGAATCACGGTTGAGCCGCACCGAGCGGACGCTGCGCCCCGCGAGAAGAGCGACGAGGGTGTGCCCCGCCTCGTGGACCGCGGTCACGGCATGACGCAACGGGCCGAACAACCAGCCTGCCAGCGCGCACACGGCACCGACGACGGCGCTCAGCAGCATGAGGTCGTCATTCATGTCCCGACATCGCCCCCTCGGGATGGATGAGGCTCTTGACCCCGGCCTTCACCACAGGCACCCGACAGCGGGTGAGGCCACGCGCCATCACGCAGGCCTCACCCGTCGTCGTCGAGCGCCCGGTGTCACGCGCCGTCCGAGGCCTTCGCGACGCGCTGCAGGAGAACCGCCTCGGCGAGGCAGACCTTCGCGAACTCGCCGAGGTGCAGCGATTCGTTCGCGCCGTGCGCGCGGGTGTCGGGGTCTTCGACACCGGTGACGAGCAGCGCAGCGTTGGGCATCATCTCCGCGAACAAGGAGACGAACGGGATCGAGCCGCCGATGCCGACGTCGACGGGGTCGCTGCCCCAGGCGTCACGGAAGGCGGCGCGGGCCTCGTCGTAGAGCGGGCCGGTGGCGTCGGCGTCGAAACCGGAACCGATCTCCTCGAGCTCCACCTCCACCTGCGCACCCCACGGTGCGTGGGAGCGCAGGTGCTCGGCGAGCGCCTCGTAGGCGGCCTGCGGGTCCTGCCCGGGGGCGACGCGCAGCGACAGCTTGGCTCGCGAACTCGCCGCGAGCGTGTTGCTCGCGACGTCGACGCCCGTCGCGTCGAGCCCGATGACGGTGATGCTCGGCCCACGCCACAACCGCGCGGCCAGCGGGCCCGTGCCGATGAGCTGCGTGCCCTCGAGCATGCCGGCGTCGCGGCGCAGCTCCTCGGGCGTGTAGTCGATGTCGACGTTCTCGTCGGAGTCCAGCCCGGCGACGGCGACGCTGCCCGCGTCGTCATGAAGCGTTGCGAGCAGGCGGCACAGCGTCGTCAGCGAGTCGGGGACGGCGCCCCCGAACATGCCCGAGTGCACCGAGTGCGCCAGGGTGCGGACGGTGACGACGGCGCGGACGGTGCCGCGCAGGGTCGTCGTCAGCGCCGGCGTGCCGACGGCCCAGTTCGCTGAGTCGGCGAGCACGAGGACGTCGGACGTCAGCTCGTCCGCGTACGTGCGCAGCAGTGCGGGCAGGGAGTCGGAGGCGATCTCCTCCTCCCCCTCGATGAAGAGGGTGACGGTGCAGGGCAGGTCGTCGCCCCAGGCGCGGATCGCGGCGATGTGCGCCATGACACCGGCCTTGTCGTCGGCCGCGCCGCGGCCGTAGAGGCGACCGTCGCGCTCGGTCGGTTCGAACGGCGGGCTCTGCCAGTCGGCGTCGTCACCGGGGGGCTGGACGTCGTGGTGGGCGTACATGAGGACACGCGGCGACCCTGCGGGTCCTTCCTTGTGCGCGATGACGGCCGGGCGGCCGCCCTCGGAGACGACCTTGACGTCCATCCCCTCGGCCTCGAGCAGCTTCGCGACGGCGCGCGCGGAGTCGTCGACGTGCTGTTGGTCGAACGATCCGAGGGAGACGCTGGGGATGCGCGTGAGGGCCTTGAGGTCCTCGACGACGCCGGGCATGAGGGTGGCGATGCGCTGGCGGAGATCCTCCGGGGCGCCCGCGTTCACGGTGGCAGTCACAGCCGCCACGGTATCCCCCGCGCGCCTGTGTCGGGGATGGGAGGCGCGCGGGCGTGACGTAAAGTGGCGCGGGTGCGAGCAGTGAAGAAGAAGACGAGCAGCGGCGCCACCGCCGTCGGAGCCACCGCGGTCGAGAAGGATGCGACGCGCGAGCCGGCCGCCCCGACGAATGATGCGGCGCACACTCCGCGCCCCGGTGCGAAGAACCGCCCGACGCCTAAGCGCAGGGACCAGGAGGCCGCTCGTCGGCGCCCCCTCGTCGAGACCGACCGCAAGGCAGCCAGGGCGGCAGAGAAGGAGCGCGCACGCGAGGCGCGCGCCCAGCAGCGCGCAGCCGCGGATCGTGGCGAGGAATCCGCGCTGCCGCTGCGCGACCGCGGCCCCGAGAAGCGCTACATCCGTGACCGCGTCGACGCCCGCCTCAGCCTGGGCGAGGTCGCGATGCCGCTCATGTTCATCCTGATCTTCTCGTGGTTCCTGCTGCCCAAGCTGGCCGCCATCACCCTGGCGCTCGTGTGGGTCATCGTCCTCGCGGGCCTCATCGACTCTGCCCTGCTGTGGCGCGGCATCAAGAAGGACCTCATCGCCAAGTTCGGTGCCGTGCCGCGCGGCGGCGCCCTCTATGCGGTGACGCGCTCGATGCAGATGCGCCGCCTGCGCTTCCCCCGTCCGACGGTGAAGCGGGGCGACACGGTCGCCTGACGCGCCTCACCTCGGCACGTCCAGAACGAACGCATGACGAAGGGGGTCGCAC
>NZ_DCNR01000041.1:0-40843 GCF_002322065.1 Dermacoccus sp. UBA1591
GGGCCGCCGACCAGGTCCTGCGACCCGGTCAAACGCGTCGCGAGATCCGCCACCCCGCCGCCGGGGTGCTGCCCGCCGCCACCGTCGCCTCGTGATGCCGCCGCAAGGTCGGCGAGCCAGAAGTCACGCACCGTGTTGCGGAACCGGTCGTTCCACTCGGCGAAGCCGGCGGGAAACTGCCCTGTTCGCCACCCGTGGAGGCCGATGTCCCACGGCTCGGCGATCAGCGTCACCTGCGACAGCACCGGGTCTGCCTGCATCGCCATGAGCAGAGCCGCCCGCGGGTCGAAGTCATCACCGGGCGCCCGCCCGAGCGCGACGGCGAGGTCGAAGCGAAAACCGTCAACGTGATACTCGCTCACCCAGTGCCTCAGGGAATCGAGCACGAGGCGCATGACGGCGGGTTCGCGCACGTCGAGGGTGTTGCCGCAGCCGGTCACGTCGATGTCCTCGCCGTGCTCGCCGAGACGGTAGGCGGTCGCATTGTCGAGCCCGCGCAGCGACAACATCGCGCCCTCGTGGCCGCCCTGCTCGCACGTGTGGTTGTAGACGACGTCGAGGATGACCTCGAGCCCCGCCGCGTGCAGCGACCTCACCATCGACTTGACCTCGTCGACGACCCCCTGCGCATCACTCGCATGGGCATACGCCGCGTGCGGCGCGAAGAAACCGAGCGTGTTGTAACCCCAGTAGTTGCTCAGCCCGAGCTTCACCAGGTGCGGTTCGTCGACGAACGCATGCACCGGCAGCAGTTCGACGCTCGTCACGCCGAGATCGCGCAGGTACGTCGTCATCGACGCGTGCGCGAGCCCCGCGTAGGTGCCGCGCAGTTCTTCGGGGACGTCGGGATGCTGCGCCGTCAGACCCTTGACGTGCGCCTCGTAGATGACGCGGTCGGCGTCACGCACCTGGGGGCGGGCGTCGCCGCCCCAGTCGAAATCGTGGCTGACGACGACGCCGCGCGGCACGAACGGCGCGGAATCGCGGTCATCCCGCACCCGGGCGTCGCCCGCGAACGCGTCGTCGACGACGTGCCCGAACACTTCGGGCCGCCACGTCATCTCGGCGCTGACGGCGCCCGCATAGGGGTCGAGCAGCAGCTTCGCGGGGTTGTGACGCAGGCCTGCCGCGGGCGCCCACGCTCCGTGCGCGCGGTACCCGTACGTCGTCCCGGGGCCGGCCGCCGGAACGAACGCCGCCCAATGGCCGCAGTCGAGGCGCGTCATCGAGACGCGCGACTCGCCCGCCGGGGCATCCTGCGTGCCGAACAGGCACAGTTCGACGGCGCTCGCGTGGGCTGCGACGACGCAGAAGATCGCGCCGTCCTGCTCGAGCGTGACGCCCGGACGAGGGGTGCGGACGAAGACTCGTTGCGGGTCGGCCATGCGAACCAGGATAAGAGTCGGTAGGTTGGCCACATGACTGATCCCACAGCTCTGCCCAACTTCGGCCAGCCCGCTCCGACGCCCGGCACGGGCGCCGGCGACACCTCCGGTGCGGCCTCCCTCTCGGACAAGATCGTCGGTATCCTCGGCGGTTTCGGTTTCAACCCGCAGATCGACTCCGACGGCGACATCATGTACTCCGTCGAGGACCAGAACCTCTTCGTGCGCGTCATGGAGGGTGAGATCGCTCTGATCCGCCTGTTCGGTCAGTGGCAGATCACGGACGACATCACGTCCGACCTGACCAAGCGCCTCAACGCGGCCAACGACGTCACCCTCAGCCTCAACATCGTCAAGGTCGGCATCGCGCGCGACATGGTCGTCGTCTCCGGTGAGCACCTCGTGACGCCGGATCTCGACCTCGAGATGGTGCTGCCGTCGACGACGCAGATGATCCTGCAGGCGACGCAGCTGTGGCACCAGAGCGCCAGCTCCGACGGCCCGCACGCGGCCGAGGGCGGCGTCCCCGCGTTCGCGCAGCCCGGCGAGGGTGGCGCGCCTGCCGGCGGGCAGGCCTGAGCCATGGCTGAGCAGGTCGCCTACGGCCAGTGGGTCAAGCTGGATGTGACGGACGGTGTCGCCACCATCCGCATCGATCGACCCAAGATGAACCCGCTCGACGCGGAGATCCAGGATTCGCTCGCGCGTGTCGCGGCCGACCTGCTCGACGACGCCGACGTGCGCGCCGCCATCATCACCGGTGGAGACAAGGTGTTCGCGGCTGGCGCCGACATCAAGGAGATGCAGCAGCTCGACTACGTCGACATGGTCGAACGTGGCACGAAGCTGCAGAACGCGTTCCGCGCGCTCGCCGAGCTGCCGTTCCCGACGGTCGCCGCCATCGAGGGGTACGCCCTCGGCGGTGGCTGCGAACTCGCCATGACGGCGGACTTCCGCATCGCCGCGAACGACGCGACGCTCGGCCAGCCCGAGATTCTGCTCGGCGTCATCCCGGGTGCGGGCGGCACGCAGCGGCTCGCTCGTCTCGTCGGGCCGTCGAAGGCGAAGGACATCGTCTTCTCCGGTCGCTTCGTGAAGGCTGACGAGGCGCTGGAGATCGGTCTCGTCGACGAACTCGTCGAGCCCGGCACGACGTACGAGGCGGCGCTCGCGAAGGTCAAGCCGTTCGTCAACGGCCCGCGCGTCGCCCTGCGAGCCGCGAAGGAGGCCATCAACCGTGGCCTCGACGGCGACCTCGCGACGGGGCTCGCCATCGAGTCGCAGCTGTTCACCGGCCTGTTCGCCACGAAGGACCGCGAGATCGGCATGCGTTCGTTCGTCGAGCAGGGGCCGGGCAAGGCGCAGTTCGAAGGCCGCTGAGCATGATCAAGCAGTGGAAGGTCGAACCCGATTGGCAGGAGCCGTTCCTGGCGGCTCTCGCCGATCGGGGCGCGACCCCCGCGCAGCGTGACGACGCCCTCGGCGACGTCGACGACGCCTGCATCCGCCAGAACAAGACGGCACGCGAGATCTTCGGAGATCCCGTCGCCTACGGAAAGGACTACCCCGTGTCATCGCCCTTGACCGCCCGCGAGGCGGGCCAGGCGCGCACGCGCGCCATCGTGCTGGCCCTGGCCGGGCTCGTCGGCATGTTCTTCGCCCTGCTGGGCTGGACCGGCATGGTGCGCGACGTCGACAAGGTGTGGGGCGCGAACCCCACGATCTGGTTCGTCGTCGGCCTCGTCATCGCGATCGCGGCCGCGATCGTCGACACGCTCCTCGGCCGCAAGGCCGACTTCACACAGGGGGAGACGGGTGCCGCCTCGACTCTCGTCAACCGTCTGCTGCCCTGGATCATCGTCGCGCTGACGTTGATCGGTCTGCTCGTCGTCAAGCTGACGCACGGCTGATTCACTTCCTCACATCCACGATCCGTGCGAGGGCTCGACGCCGACGTTACCGACGGGTAACGTAATCTCGGACGGACAAGCTCCTACGAAAAGGACGGTAGACGCATGAACATCGTCGTCTGTGTCAAGCACGTGCCCGACGCCCAGGGCGAGCGCGGCTTCTCCGAGGACAACACCACCGACCGCGAGAACGTCGACGGCCTCCTGTCGGAGCTCGACGAGTACGCGGTCGAAGAAGCACTCAAGATCGTCGAGTCCGAAGGCGGCGAGGTGACGGCGCTGACCGTCGGCCCCGCCGACGCAGCCGAAGCAGTCAAGAAGGCGCTGCAGATGGGCGCCGATAAGGGCATCCACATCAGCGACGACGCCATCGCCGGCTCCGACGCCCTCGCGACGTCGCTCGTCATCGCCGAGGCCGTCAAGAAGGTCGGCCAGCCCGACATCGTGATGTTCGGTCTCGCCTCGACCGACGGCGGCATGAGTGTCATCCCGGCCATGGTCGCCGAGCGCCTCGGCCTGCCGCAGCTCACGCAGGTCTCGACCCTCGAGGTCTCCGGCGCTCAGGCGACGGGTCGTCGTGACTCCGACGTCGCCTCCGAGACGGTCGTCGCGTCGCTGCCGGCCGTCGTGTCGGTGACCGACCAGATCAACGAGCCGCGCTACCCGTCCTTCAAGGGCATCATGGCGGCCAAGAAGAAGCCGGTCGAGGAGATGAGCCTCGCCGACCTCGGTGTCGACGCCGGCCAGGTCGGTCTCGACGCCGCGGCCACCAAGGTGCTCGACACGACGAAGCGCCCCCCGCGCGAGCAGGGCGAGATCGTCACCGACGAGGGCGACGGCGGCACGAAGCTCGTCGAGTTCCTCTCCGGCGCCAAGCTCATCTGATCGCCACCGACATTTTCTGACTGAGGAGAAACACACCATGGCTGAAGTTCTCGTCCTGGTCGACCACGTCGATGGCCAGGTCCGCAAGGTCACCGCTGAGCTGCTGACGCTTGCGCGCCGCCTCGGCACGCCGTCCGCCGTCTTCGTCGGTTCGAACGTCGACGCCGCCCGCCCGCGTCTCGCGCAGTTCGGCGCCGAGAAGGTCTACGTCATCGACTCCGCCGAGGTCGACGGTCACCCGGCCCCGCTCGCCGAGGCGCTCGCCGCCGTCGTCGAGCAGGCCTCGCCGGCTGCCGTCCTGTTGCCCTCGTCGGGCACGAACAACGAGGCCGCGGCGCGCCTCGCCGTCAAGACCAACTCGGGTCTGACGACGGACGCCGTCAACGTCGAGGCCGGCGACGGTGGTGCGCCGGTGACGACGCAGTCCGTGTTCGCCGGTTCCTGGACGCTCAAGGCACAGGCCACGACGCCGATGTCGATCATCACGGTGAAGCCGAACTCGGCGACGCCGCAGGCGTCGCAGTCGCAGGCTGCTCCGGTCGCCGTCACCGTGTCTGTCTCGGACGCGGCGAAGAGCGCCCAGATCACCGACCGCAAGGAGAAGCAGAAGTCGGGTCGTCCCGAGCTCAGCGAGGCGCGCATCGTCGTCTCCGGTGGTCGCGGCACGAACGGTGACTTCTCGCCCGTCGAGGCGTTCGCCGACTCGCTCGGTGCGGCTGTCGGTGCCTCGCGCGCCGCCGTCGACGCCGGCTGGTACCCGCACACCAACCAGGTCGGCCAGACGGGCAAGCAGGTCTCGCCGCAGCTGTACGTCGCCGCCGGCATCTCCGGTGCCATCCAGCACCGCGCCGGTATGCAGACGTCCAAGACGATCGTCGCCGTCAACAAGGACGAGGAGGCGCCGATCTTCGAGCTCGTCGACTTCGGCGTCGTCGGCGACCTGTTCAACGTGCTGCCGCAGGCCACCGAGGCCGTCGCGAAGGCCAAGAACTGACCTGACGCACCTCTCGCGCGTCGAAGGCGCCCGGCTTCCCAACAGGGAGGCCGGGCGCCTTCGTCATGCCAACCGTTGCCCGCGAGCCGCTTGGTCCGTCCTGGGCCGCCGGTGCGGCATCATCCGGTGGGTTGCTGATCGCTGTTGGGACATGATCCACCTTCGTCGCGGAAGGAGTACTCGCTGGTCGTCGCTGCACCTTCCAGAACGCGAGGCGCCTGATCGTCGACACGTGCGACCACCGGGGGCGTCGAGCGTTGACTCGCCTTGCCGGGGTCTGCCTCGCGCGGGCGCCGCGTAAGTCACGGTCTGGATATGTTCCGAAATCGTCTTTCTCGACCCGTTTACAGTCACAGTCTCGGGTGGCACGCCGGCTTGGCGGGTTTGCTGAGAACTCTCGATGCGTCGAGCGCGCAGGCGTGGCTCGCCGCCAACCGCGCGCAGCTGGGCCGCCGCTTGGATTTGGAAACGTCCTCCCCTGCGCAAACGGCTCGCGGAGTATGGGGGCTGAGCATGGGCCTGGCGCCCTCGACCTGTCGCTGAGAAGACTGTCGATCGATGTCTGCAAAAGTGTCCTCGGGGAAGGCGTTCTATGACGAGTATCAAAGGGCGGTCTGCTTTTTCCCTGTGGTTCGCGGGCGAGACCGTGTCGCAGCTGGGCACGTCTTTGGCGATGCTCGGGTGGACGCTCCTCGCCTACTCCGTGACGCACGACGTCAGGGCCGCGGCGCTGGTGGGTGCATTGCGCACCGCCACTCAGATCGTCACCGTGCTACCGGGCGGGCTGATCTCGGATCGCCTTGACCGTCGCAGCCTGCTCCTCCTCGACGCCGGGGTAGAGGTGCTCCTCTACGGCGTGCTCGCTGCCTTCATCGTCACCGACGTGCTGAGTCTCGGGCTGCTCGCAGCGCTGGCCGTCATCCAAGGCGCGTGCAGTGGGGCACTGGGCTCGGTGCGCCACACCGTTCTGCCTGACCTCGTCGAGGAGGATGAATTAGGAGAGGCCGTCGCGCGCATGCAGACGAGGGACGCGGTGATCGCCACCCTCGGCCCGCCCCTCGGTGGTGTGCTCTACGGCATCGCGCCGGTAGTGCCGTTCATGTCCAACGTGGTGCTCTCGGCCATGGAGTGGGCATTCACGACGCGCTTGCCGCGCCGCCTCGGCACACTCGACCCCGAGCGGCCCACCGAGCCTCTGCGGCCGCGCTGTTCGCAGGGTTCGGGTGGCTGCGGCGTTCGCGCGCGGCCCAGACGCTCCTGCTACTCGGGCTCATCGGGAACTGCGCGGTCATCTCACTCGCCATCGGGCTCAACCTGCACCTGCAGGCAACGGGGCAGGGCGCCTGGCGTGTGGGTGTGGTGGACGGCGTCGCCGGAATCGGCCTCGTGCTGGGCGGGATGCTCGCCCACCGGGTCATGGTACGCTGGCCGGCTCGTGAACTCATAGCAGGAGCCATGCTCACCATGGCGGTGATCGCCAGCGTTCTCGCCGTCACGCATAGTTTCAGGTGGATGGTGGGTCTCGCACTCTTTCTCTTCATGCCCGTGCCCACCGTCGCTGTGGCGGCGCAGCCCTACCTGCTCGGCCTCATTCCGGACGAGCTACGGGGACGCGTGCTGACGGCCGCGGGCCTCGCTTCTCTCGTGTTCAGCTCCAGCGCGCAAGCATTGTCCGGTCTGGTGCTCGACTGGGCAGGCTTCGAGGCGCTCGCCGGGGGTGTGGCCGTCCTGTTGTTGCTCGCGGCAGCCGTCGGGACGTTCTCAGATGCCGTACGCAACATCCCCGCACCCGATGCTGAGAGCGCAGGGTGATATCGGGGCGGCGTCACCAGCCGGGCCAGCCCGCCGGCGTGAGCCATAGGTGAGCGCCGACGATCTCGCGGCCGACTCGCAACGCGTTGCGCAGTGACGGTGTGTTGTCGGGATGGATGGTGCCCCACAGCACGTCGCCGTCGGCGGCCGGCAGCATCTCGAAGAGATGCTGCATCGCAGCGGGGGCGAGCTTCTGGCCGCGGTGCGGCGCGTCGATGACGTTCTCGGCGACGGTGAATCCCGTCATGCCATGGGCGTTCCAGCGAAAGGCGGCGATGATCCCGACGAGTCGGCCGGCGAGGTGGATGCCGAAGAGCGTTCCCGCCGCGGCGTGTTCGTCGAATTCCTCCGGGGTCTGGGGCGTGGACCACAGACGCGTCTCGGGGTTCTGCTCCGCCAGATCGTCGTGGACCCGCTCCGCGAGCCGCGACGCGCCCGATGCCGAGATGGGCGCGAGGGTCACGTCGTCAAACCTCGTGCTCCGAGGACGCTCTCGCAACTCGCGAATGAGACCGGCCACGAGGTAGGTGTCCACCTCTGTCTGAGACCCGAAGGCTTCAAGGGAAACGCGCGCCGAGTCCGGTGACGACGTGAAGACCTGGAGCCTCCCGGGCGCGAACGGGGCGTAGGCCCGCGCGATCTCGTCGGCCATGGCGTGCCAGTGATCGCCCGGCGACGCGTCGCCGGCGTCGTGCGCCGCGATCTCCACGAACGGCTTGGTGAGGTCGCGACCTCGAAACCGGATCCCGGTGACGGCCCAGCCACCGCAGGGCAGGGTGAGGAGGCGATTGGCCCAGTCGAGGGCATCGGGCACGTCGATGTCGGCGACGCCGTCGCGGTAGGCGGCGCCGAACTCCTCGTCGCCGACCCACTCGGCACCTTCGGCGAGGTGGGCCCGCATGTTCGTGGCCAGCGTCGGTTCGTCGTACCAGTCGCGCAATCGGGGGTGGAGGTCGCGCAGGGCGACGGTCGTCATGGCGTCGTGGAGGCTGGTTGAGGATTCAGGTGGGATGGTCATCGCCGTCAGTGTGACCCGTGAGGTCCGCCGCATGCATCCGAATTTCCAGGGACCACACCGGGCCTGCGCGCCAGGCGCTCACCGGGCCCATCGGGCGCGACATGGCGCTTTCGGCGGGCGGGACTAAGCTTGGCGGGTGCCGAATCGCGTGTATCTCGACCATGCTGCCACCTCGCCGATCCACCCCGAGGTGATCGACGCGATGGCGAAACAGATGGCAATCGTGGGCAATGCGTCCAGCCTGCACACCAGTGGCCGCAATGCGCGCGGCGTCGTCGAGGAGTCGCGCGAGCGGATCGCCGCGGCTCTGGGGGCGCGTCCGTCGGAGGTCATCTTCACCTCCGGCGGCACCGAGAGCGACAACATGGCGATCAAGGGCACCTACCGCGCGTCGCGCCGCATCGATGACGCGCGGCGCCGCCTCGTCGTCAGTGGCATCGAGCACCACGCCGTCCTCGACGCCGTCGAGGCGCTCGTCGCGCACGAGGGCGCGGCCGTCACGTGGGTCGAACCCACGAGTGACGGTGTCATCACGGCAGCAGCCGTCCGTGCCGCGATCGAGGCTGACGGTGGGCCGCGGACCGTCGCGCTCGTCAGCGTCATGTGGGCGAACAACGAGGTCGGCACCGTGCAGCCCATCGCCGAGATCGGTGCCGTCTGCGCCGAGTTCGCGATCCCGTTCCACACCGACGCGGTGCAGGCGATCGGCCACGTCGACGTCGACTTCGCCGCATCGAACACGACGATGCTCGCGCTCACCGGCCACAAGCTCGGCGGGCCGCAGGGCGTCGGAGCGCTGCTGCTCGCCCGCGACGCGAAGCTCGACCCGCTGACCCACGGCGGCGGCCAGGAGCGTCAGGTGCGCAGCGGAACGCTCGACGTCGCCGGCATCCGGGGCTTGGCCGTCGCCGTCGAACTCGCGTGTGCCGCACGCGAAGATGAGGCCGCGCGTCTCGTCGGCCTGCGTGACGCCCTCATCGACGGCGCCCTCGCGCTCGACCTCGGTATCGAGATCAGCGGCGCCTGGACGCGCGGCGACGGCACGTCACGGCTCCCCGGCAACGCCCACCTGCGTGTTCCCGGTTGTGACGGCGACTCGATGCTCTACCTGCTCGACGCCGCGGGCGTCGAGTGCTCGACGGGCTCGGCGTGCCAGGCTGGCGTGCCGCGTCCCAGCCACGTCCTGCTCGCCATGGGCATCCCCGAGGAACGAGCGCGCGGCGCATTGCGCCTCACCCTCGGGCATACCTCGACGCAGGCCGACGTTGACGCCTTTCTGGAGGCGCTGCCCGCCGTCGCCGAACGCGCCCGCAGAGCCCAGGAAGCTACCAGGAAGGTGTCGTGATGCGCGTCGTCGCCGCGATGAGCGGTGGAGTCGATTCCGCCGTGGCCGCCTCGCGCATGCTCGAGGCGGGCCACGACGTCGTCGGGGTCCACCTCGCGTTGTCCCAGTCCGCTGGCACGCTGCGCGAGAGCGCTCGCGGCTGCTGCACGATCGAGGACGCCGGTGACGCGCGCCGCGTCGCTGATCGCCTCGGCATCCCGTTCTACGTGTGGGACATGGCCGAGCGGTTCAAGGCCGATGTCGTCGAGGATTTCGTCGCCGAGTACGAAGCCGGACGTACCCCCAACCCGTGTCTGCGCTGCAACGAGAAGATCAAGTTCGCGGCGCTGCTCGACAAGGCGCTCGCGCTCGGTTTCGACGCCGTCGCGACCGGTCACTACGCGCAGATCGTCGAGGGCCCGAACGGCAAGGAGCTGCATCGGGCCGTCGACATGGCGAAGGACCAGTCGTACGTCCTCGGGGTGCTCGACGCCGAGCAGCTCGCGCACTCGTTCTTCCCGCTCGGCGACACGACGAAGCCGCAGATTCGTGAGGAGGCCGCGGACAAGGGCTTCTACGTGGCGAACAAGCCCGACAGCCACGACATCTGCTTCATCGCCGACGGCGACACCAAGGCGTGGCTGACGAAGCGGCTCGGTGAGAAGCCCGGCGACATCGTCGACACCGACGGTGAGGTCGTCGGCCGGCACGAGGGCGCGTACGCGTACACCGTCGGTCAGCGTCGCGGGCTCGGGCTCAAGGTGCCGCGCGACGACCACGCGAAGCGGTACGTCGTCGACGTCCAGCCTAAGACGAACACCGTCGTCGTCGGAACGGCCGATCTGCTCGGCGTCGACGTCATCGAAGGCTCGCACGCCCGCTGGCCCGGCCCGACGCCCGTCGGTGAGGTGCGGCTCGGCGCGCAGCTTCGGGCGCACGGCGAGGAGTTTCCTGCGACCGTGACCGCTGACGGTGACCGCGTCGTCGTGCGGCTCGACGCGCGCACACGCGGCGTGGCGCCGGGGCAGTCGGTCGTGCTGTACGAGGGCACGCGCGTCGTCGGGTCAGCGACGATCACCGCTACGTCACGTGCGCCGCGTCAGTCGAGTTCTGTTGTCACGGTGGGCGATTCGACGACAAGGTCTGACGGTTCCCCGAGCGTCGGGGCGAGTGAGTAGGCCGTGGCAGATCTTCTCGGGCCTCGCACGAGCGGCGTCGGTTCGCTGCCCGACGTCGGGTCGCGCGATGCCGTGCGGCAGGTGCGCGACCTGCTCGTCGGGGATGTTCCCGACGGCTTCGGCATCCCGTACGTTCCCGAGCAACCGGCGCGTGGGCCGGGCGCCGACATGATCGGCCGAGCTGCCGACCTGCTCGTCGAGATGCCGGTCGACCTGCAGCCCAGTGGCTGGCGCCTCACGCCCCCGGGCTCGGCTCGCGGGCGCGACCTGCGCCGCGCTCAAGGGTTCTTGCAACAGGATCTCGACGAGGTCGCCGAGGCCTACGACGGCTATGTCGGACCGCTCAAGACGCAGGTGTGCGGCCCGTGGACGCTCGCCGCGTCGCTGTGGTTGCCCCGCGGGGAACGCGTCGTCAGCGACGCCGGGGCGTCGCGAGATCTGGCACAGTCGCTGGCCGCGGGCGTCGTCGGCCACGTCGAGCACCTGCGACGTCTCGTGCCCGGCGCCGACGTCGTCGTCCAGCTCGACGAACCGAGCCTGCCCGCCGTGCTCGCCGGCTCGATTCGCTCGCTGTCCGGCATGCGCCGGCTGCCTCCCGTCGACGAGGGGCGGGCCGGTGAGGTTCTGCGCGACGTCGTCGACGCGGTCGGGGCGAGCGGGGCGAGCGTGACGGGGCACTGCTGCGCGCCCGATGCGCCGATCGCGCTCCTGCGTCGCGCGGGCCTCAACGGTGTTGCGCTCGACACGTCGCTCGTCGCCGAGCCCCAGTTCGACGCCCTGGGTGAGGCGATCGACGGCGGGATGACGCTGTGGGCCGGGCTCGTGCCAACCACGTCGACCGAGCGTCACCCGCGCGCCCACGTCGAACGGTTCCTCGCGATGTGGAACCGCATCGGATTCGGGGCTGCGGAGTTCGACCGCCTCGTCGTCACCCCCGCGTGTGGTCTGGCGACGCTGCCGCCCAAGGACGCCCTTCGCATTCAGCGCCTCGCGATCGAAGCGGCCACGATGCTGCGAGAAAGCGTCGGCTGACGTCGTCGACGCATCTGGTGCCATAGCTCGTCCTGGCGACGAGAGCGTCGAACCTGACGCAAGCAGCACACCCGCCTCGCGTGGCCTCAGCCGCGGAATTCCGGGGTTGTCGTGCCGGTGGTGCAGGATGGGGCACGTGAGCGAGACGACGCCCAGGAAGGGCCGCCAGGCGAAGGCGGACACGCTGCGCACCGACGTACCCGACGCGGTGCGCCACCGCGCTGCGGAACTGACCGAGCAGATCGACGGCCACCAGTTCGCGTACTACGTGAAGGATGCGCCGACGATCAGCGACGGCGAGTACGACGAGTTGTTGCGCGAACTGCAGGGCATCGAGGAGAGCTACCCCGAGCTGCGTTCGCCGGAGTCGCCGACGCAGCGAGTCGGGGGCACGTACTCGACGGAGTTCACGGCCGTCGACCACGTCGAGCGCATGCTGAGCCTCGACAACGCGTTCAGCCCGGAGGAACTCGCGGAATGGGGCGAGCGCGTCGTGCGCGAGGCCAACACGAGCTTCCACTACCTGTGCGAGCTGAAGATCGACGGGCTCGCCATCAACCTGCTCTACGAGAACGGCAAGCTCGTGCGCGGCGTGACGCGTGGCGACGGGCGCACAGGAGAGGACGTCACGCTCAACGTCCGCACGATCCAGGGCATCCCGCTCGAACTGCACGGCGACGACCTACCTCAGCTCGTCGAGATCCGCGGTGAGGTGTTCTTCCCGGTCAAGGAGTTCGAGGCGCTCAACGCCTCGCTCGTCGAAGAAGGCAAGTCGCCGTTCGCCAACCCGCGCAACGCGGCGGCGGGCTCGCTGCGACAGAAGGACCCGGCCAAGACGGCCAAGCGGCCGCTGCGGATGCTGGTCCACGGCATCGGTGCGCGCACCGGATTCGACATCAGCCGCCAGAGCGAGGCCTATGAACTGCTCGCCGACTGGGGGCTGCCGACATCGCCGTACGCCACAGTCCTCGACACGATGGACGAGGTGCAGAAGTTCGTCGCCCACTACGGGGAGCACCGGCACTCCGTCACGCACGAGATCGACGGCGTCGTCGTCAAGGTCGACGAGATCGCGGTGCAGCGCGCCCTCGGCGCGACGTCACGCGCGCCCCGCTGGGCCATCGCCTACAAGTACCCGCCCGAAGAGGTCAACACGAAGCTGCTCGACATCGAGGTCAACGTCGGACGCACCGGCCGCGTCACTCCGTTCGGCATGATGCAGCCCGTCAAGGTCGCCGGCTCGACGGTGTCGATGGCGACGCTGCACAACGCGTTCGAGGTCAAGCGCAAGGGCGTGCTGATCGGCGACACCGTCGTGCTGCGCAAGGCGGGCGACGTCATCCCAGAAATCGTCGGGCCCGTCGTCGAGGCGCGCACGGGCGACGAGCGGGAGTTCGTCATGCCGACGCACTGCCCGGCGTGCGGCACCGAGCTCGCCTACGAACGTGAGGGCAACAAGGACATCCGCTGCCCGAACGGCCGCACCTGCCCCTCCCAATTGCGTGAACGCCTGTTCTCCCTCGCGAGCCGTGGCGCCTTCGACATCGAGGCCCTCGGCTGGGAGGGCGCCATCTCGCTGCTCGAATCGGGGGTGTTGACGGACGAATCCACCCTGTTCGACCTCACCTACGACGACCTCGCCCGGGTGCCCCTCTACACGCGCGTCGCGAAGAAGAGCGACCCGGAGGCCAAGGTGCGCGACGGACGCATCGTCTCGGCGACGGGGGAGAAACTGCTCGCCAACCTCGAAGTCGCCAAGACGCAACCGCTGTGGCGCGTCATCGTCGCCCTGTCGATCCGACACGTCGGCCCGACGGCGGCGCGCGCGCTCGCGACCCAGTTCGGTTCGATCGACGCAATCCGTGACGCCGACGAGGCGACGCTCGCCGCGACCGACGGCGTCGGCGCCGTCATCGCCCATTCGATCAAGGAGTGGTTCGCCGTCGACTGGCACGAGAACATCGTCGCCGGGTGGGCCGCGAGCGGCGTGCGGATGGAGGACGAACGCGACGAGTCGATCGAGCAGACCCTCGCTGGCCTGACGATCGTCGCGACCGGCTCGCTCGAGAACTTCACGCGCGACGGCGTCAAGGAGGCGATCATCGCGCGCGGTGGCAAAGCGTCGGGCAGCGTGAGCAAGAAGACCGACTACGTCGTGCTCGGCGAGAACGCGGGGTCGAAGGCGACGAAGGCCGAGGAGCTGGGTCTGCGCATCCTCGACGAGGCCCAGTTCACGCGCCTGCTCGAGGGCGGCGCGGCCGCTCTCGGTGACGGAGTGGGCGACGACGAAGGCGCAACGGGTGACGAAGGGTCCGAGCTTGCCGTCGACGACGCGCTCGAAGAAGCTCACGCTCCGGTCGATCCGGAGCCCGCCGCCACGGACGATGAAACCACGGACGGTGAAACCGCACCGGCCGACACCACGACGAAGGAACCTGACGATGAGTGATGTGACGATCTACTGGCGGCCGGGTTGCCCGTTCTGCACCCGCCTCGAGCGCGCGCTGGGGGCCGACGGCACGCGCGCGACGTGGCGCAACATCTGGGAGGACGAGGAGGCTCGCGAGTTCGTCGCGATGGTCAATGACGGCAACGAGGTCGTGCCCACCGTCGTCATCGACGGCCGTCCCCACACCAACCCCGACCCGGCCCTGGTCAAGAAGGCGCTCGTGGGCTGAGTGCCCACCCGAGCACGCCGATCCACACACCACATAGGATGACGCCCATGTCTTCTCTCTCCCGCGATGAGGTGGCGCACGTCGCCGGCCTGGCCCGCATCCAGCTCTCGGACGACGAACTGGAGACGTTCGCCGGCCAGCTCGACTCGATCGTCGGCTTCGTGGCCAGCGTCAGCGAGGTCGCGGCCGATGACATCCCGCCGATGTCGCACCCGCTGCCCCTGACGAACGTGACGCGTGCTGACGAGGTGCGAGCGTCGTTGAGCGCCGAGGAGGCGCTCGCGATGGCCCCGGCGAGCGAGCAGCAGCGCTTCGCGGTGCCGCGCATCCTCAGCGAGGACTGATCCATGAGTGCTGACACGACCGACGAGACGAGCAAGGGTTCGACCGTGACCGACATCATCCGCCTCAGCGCCGCCGAGATGGCGAGCAAGCTCGCCGACGGCAGCCTCACCTCCGTCGAGCTGACGCAGGCCCACCTCGACCGCATCGCGGCGGTCGACGGTGACGTCCACGCCTTCCTCCACGTCAACGCCGAGGAGGCGCTCGCCACGGCCGCGCAGGTCGACGCCGACCGCGCCGCCGGCAAGACGCTGCACCCCCTCGCCGGTGTCCCCGTCGCCGTCAAGGACGTCGTGACGACGAAGGGCCAGCCGACGACGGCCGGTTCGAAGATGCTCGAGGGCTGGATCCCGCCGTACGACGCGACGATCGTCACGAAGCTGCGCGCTGCCGGCATGCCGATCCTCGGCAAGACGAACATG
The DNA here is from genome assembly GCF_002322065.1 of Dermacoccus sp. UBA1591. Lineage (NCBI taxonomy): Bacteria > Bacillati > Actinomycetota > Actinomycetes > Micrococcales > Dermacoccaceae > Dermacoccus > Dermacoccus sp. UBA1591. Next base: position 14,981 of record NZ_DCNR01000041.1, read on the forward strand.
GACGAGTTCGCGATGGGTTCCTCGACCGAGCACAGCGCCTACGGTCCGACGCACAACCCGTGGGATCTCGAGCGCATCCCGGGCGGCTCCGGTGGCGGTTCGGCCGCCGCCGTCGCGGCTTTCGAGGCGCCCCTTGCGGTCGGCACCGACACGGGCGGCTCGATCCGTCAGCCCGCGTCCGTCACCGGCACCGTCGGCACGAAGCCGACGTACGGCGGCATCAGCCGTTACGGCCTCATCGCCATGGCGAGCTCGCTCGACCAGGCCGGCCCGTGCACCCGTTCCGTCCTCGACGCCGCGCTGCTGCACGACGTCATGGGCGGGCACGACGGGATGGACTCGACGTCGATCGACGCCCCCGTCCCGCCCGTCGTCGAGGCGGCGAAGCGCGGCGACGTCTCCGGCATGAAGATCGGCATCATCGAGCAGCTCGACGGTGAGGGCTACCAGAGCGGTGTCAAGGCGCGCTTCGACGAGGCCGTTACGGCCCTCGTCGACGCCGGCGCCGAGGTCGTGACCGTCTCGTGCCCGAGCTTCGAACAGGCGCTCGCCGCCTACTACCTCGTCATGCCGTCGGAGGTCAGCTCCAACCTCGCGAAGTTCGACGCCATGCGCTACGGCCTGCGCGTCTCGCCCGAGGGCGTCGAGGCTCCGTCGGCCGAGCAGGTCATGGCCGCCAGCCGTGACGCGGGCTTCGGCAGCGAGGTGAAGCGACGCATCATCCTCGGTACGTATGCCCTCTCGAGCGGTTACTACGACGCCTACTACGGCCAGGCGCAGAAGGTGCGCACGCTCATCGCACGCGACTTCGCCAAGGCGTTCGAGACGGCCGACGTCCTCGTCAGCCCGACGTGCCCGACGACGGCGTTCAAGCTCGGCGAGAAGCTCGAGGACCCGATGGCGATGTACCTCAACGACGTCGCGACGATCCCCGCCAACCTCGCCGGTCTGCCCGGCATGTCGCTGCCCGCCGGTCTGTCGGACGACGGGCTTCCCGTCGGCTTCCAGATCCTCGCACCCGCGACGAAGGACGAGCGCATGTACGAGGTCGGGGCCGCGCTGGAGAAGGCACTCGAGAAGACCTGGGGCGGGCCGCTGCTCGCGAAGGCTCCGGCACTGAAGGAGAACAACTGATGGACGCCGTCCTCGACTACGACGAGGCCCTCGCGACGTACGACCCCGTCATGGGGTTCGAGGTGCACGTCGAGCTGAACACGAACACGAAGATGTTCTGCGGCTGCGCCACCGAGTTCGGCGCCGAGCCCAACACGCAGACGTGCCCCGTCTGCCTCGGTCTGCCGGGCGCGCTGCCTGTCGTGAACGCCAAGGGCGTCGAGTCGGCCATCCGCATCGGTCTCGCGCTCAACTGCGAGATCGCCGAGTGGTGCCGCTTCGCCCGGAAGAACTACTTCTACCCGGACATGCCGAAGAACTTCCAGACGTCGCAGTACGACGAGCCGATCGCGTTCGACGGCTACCTCGACGTGGAGCTCGAGGACGGCACCCCGTGGCGCGTCGAGATCGAGCGCGCGCACATGGAGGAGGACACGGGCAAGTCGCTGCACGTCGGTGGTGCGACCGGTCGCATCCAGGGCGCCGACCACTCGCTGCTCGACTACAACCGCGCGGGCATCCCGCTCATCGAGATCGTGACGAAGCCGCTCGTCGGAGCGGGGGAGCGCGCGCCCGAGATCGCAAAGGCGTACGTCGCCGCGATCCGTGAGCTGATGCGCGCCCTCGACGTCTCCGACGCCCGCATGGAGCAGGGATCGATGCGCTGCGACGCCAACGTCTCGCTCATGCGCAAGGGCGCCGACGCGTTCGGCACCCGCACGGAGACGAAGAACGTCAACTCGTTGCGTTCCGTCGAGCGCGCGGTGCGCTACGAGATCACGCGCCAGGCCGCCATCCTCGACGACGGTGGCTCCATCCTGCAGGAGACGCGCCACTGGCACGAGGACACGGGCGTCACGACCTCCGGGCGCCCGAAGTCGGACGCCGACGACTACCGCTACTTCCCCGAGCCCGACCTCGTCCCCGTCGCGCCGAGCCGCGAATGGGTCGAGGAGCTGCGCGCGACGCTGCCCGAACCGCCCGCGGAGCGCCGCAAGCGTCTGCAGGGCGAGTGGGGTTTCTCCGACCTCGAGATGCGCGACGTCTACAACGCCGGCGCCGTCGAGACGATCGAGGAGACGATCGCTGCCGGCGCGACGCCGGCCGGTGCCCGCAAGTGGTGGACGGGCGAGATCGCCCGCCTGGCCAACAAGGCCGGCCAGCCGTTCGTCGAGTTCGCCGCTGAGCGCAACGTGACGCCGGCGACGATCGCCGAGCTCGACGGACTCGTGACGTCGGGGCGCCTCAACGACTCGATGGCCCGTCAGACGCTCGAAGGCGTGCTCGCCGGCGAGGGCCAGCCGACCCAGGTGGCCGATGCCCGCGGCCTCGAACTCGTGCAGGACGACGGCGCGCTCGAGGCCGCGGTCGCCAAGGTCATCGACGCCAACCCAGACGTCGCGCAGAAGGTGCGTGACGGCAAGGTGCAGGCCGCCGGCGCGCTCATCGGCCAGGTGATGAAAGAGATGAAGGGCCAGGCCGACGCGGCCAAGGCCCGTACGATCATCCTGACCCAGCTCGGACAGGCCTGAGCGCGAGCGGGCATGTGACGGACGAAGGGACGCCCATGGATCGTCGAGGATTTCTGACGGTAGCCGGCGCCGCGCTGTTCGGCGCCACGGCGTGCTCATCGGGTGGCTCGGGCGGCTCGTCGTCGGACCACACCGCTTCAGTGCCCACGACGTCCGTGGCGCCGACCGCGAAGGCGTCGAAGGGCGGCGGCAGCGTGCCGGTGAAGCTGACGATCCCGTCGATCGGTTTCGACCGCAAGCTCACGGGCATGGGTCTCACGGACGACGGCGAGATCTCGCCGCCCCCCGGCGTGACGCAGTGGTACAACGCCACCGTCAGCCCGGGCCAGAACGGCATCTCGGTCATCGCCGGGCACGTCACCTATGACGGCCCCGACGTGTTCGCCAACCTCGAGAAGGTCAAGGTCGGCGACCAGCTCAGCGTCGGGTTCGCCGATGGTTCGTCGAAGAAGTTCGTCGTGATGCGGGAGAAGTCGGTCGACAAGCAGGCCCTACGCACCGACCAGAGCGTGTGGGGCTCCTCGAGCACACCCAGCCTCGTGCTCATCACGTGCGACGCCGAATCCAAGCTCGTCGGCCAGCACCACCTCAACAACTTCGTCGTGTGGACGAAACCCGTTTCCGGATGATTCATCTGCATTACTGCGCAGTACCACTGACAATCCTCCCAGCCTGTGCTTAGCTGAATCACAGGCGGGGAGGGGTCAGCGTTCACCGCGATCCCTGCGGGGGCCGCGCAGAGCATGACGCACCGCCGAGTCCAAAGGAAATCTCGAAAGGTGCCATCATGAAGAAGTTTGCTGGTCTCGCAGCGGTCGGCGTCGGCGCGCTCGCCTTCGCAGGTGCAGGCGCATCGCAGGCGGCTGAGACGCACATCAGCGGTAACCTGCAGTACACGTCGATGACCTACTGGTGCGACAAGGGCAAGCCGAACTTCGCATTCGGCTACCGCACGCTGAACAAGACGGAGTCGCAGGTCACGTTCACGGCTTCGGGCTTCAAGCCGCTCGTGACGAAGAACGTCTCGCCCTACACGGCGAGCCGTACCGTCTACGCCGTCGGGGGTTACGCAGGCAAGCCGATCACGGTGACGGCACACGCTGCCTCGACCGGTTCCTCCTTCAGCGTCTCGGGTCGCGTTCCGTCGAGCTGTGCCGGCCTGCCCACTGTCCTTCCGGTCACCGACTGGTCCGCCGCAGGCAAGCCCACCGCGCAGCCGGTGCCGACGAAGCCGGCCCCGACGAAGCCGGCTCCGACCAAGCCCGCGCCGACGAAGCCGGCTCCGACCAAGCCCGCGCCGACGAAGCCGGCTCCCACCACGCCGGCCCCGACCACCACGGGTCAGGGCCCGAAGGTCGAGACGGACCGCGTCGTCACGAACCAGAACGACACCACCGCTGCCGCGGCCGGCCTGGGCGCCCTCGCCCTCGCGGGTGGCGGGCTCGTCGTGGCGCGTCGCGCGCGCCGCTGACGAGCGTCTCGCGATGCACGGTGACGCCGGGGTCCTCGACGGATCCCGGCGTCACCGCGTCCAGGGCGACCTAGACTGACGCCATGAAGAACACCTTGGGGAAGTGTGTCGGCGCGGTCTCGGTCGCGCTCTGTCTGAGTGCGTGTGGTAGCGGTGGGGGAAGCTCGGACAAATCCGTCTCCGTCTCAGCATCGTCGACATCGCCGTCGTCCGTCTCGGTCACGTCGTCCAGCTCCGCGCCCTCGCCGTCGGGCACGGCAGCGTCGAGCACGTCGGCCGCGTCGTCGTCGGCTGCCCCGGCCCCTCAGACCAGCGGCCCATCGTCAGCCCGGCGTCCCAGCGGCTCGGCCACGCCGCGTGCGAGCGCATCGAGCGGCGTCTCCAAACCCGGCGGAGGAAGCGGTGGCGCGAGCGTCGCGGTTCCGAGGTCCGCCGCGGTCAACATCTCGATCCCGAGCATCGGGCTCGATCACAGCATCGTGCCCGGCGGGCTCAACGGGGGCGTGCTGAACCCGCCGAGCGGCGTCATCCAGCAGTTCACCGGATACGGGCGTGTGACCCCGGGCAAGCCGGGCATCAGTGTGCTCGCGGGCCACGTCACCTACAACGGGCCCGACGTGTTCTACAAGCTGTCGAGCGCCCCGGTCGGTGGCCGGGTCACGATCTCCTACGCCGACGGCACGCACAAGGACTTCGTCATCACCTCGAAGGCCAGCGTCGACAAGAACGCGCTGCAGAACGACTCGCGCGTGTGGGGCGCGAGCGCCGCCCCGGTCCTCGCACTCGTCACCTGCGACTCCTCGAGCGGCTGGGCCAACGCGCAGCACCACACCAACAACTTCGTCGTCTGGGCGAGCCCCGCCTGAGATCGGTCCGGCACGGACCTCCGACCGAAGGCCGAACGGCCGACGCCGATGCGATCGTCGATGGCCACGCCGAGCGACGATGGCGGCCAGAGCGTCGAGGCCTCATGCGGGCCGCGTGGCCGCGTTTGGCGTGAGGCGTACGCGGCTACGAAGATGAGCAGGTGAGTGAAACCACCCGACGTCTCGTACTCCTTCGTCACGCCACCGCCGAACCGGCCGGCCCTGACGGTGACGAAGCGCGCCACCTCAGTGACGGTGGCGTGAGCGAGGCCCGCGCCGTCGGCCGGTGGCTCAAGAACGAGGGGCGGCTCGGCGATGTCGTCGTGTGCTCGCCGGCGCTGCGCACCCGCGAGACGTGGGCCGCCATCCAGGACGAGACGGGCCATGGCGTCATCATCACGATGGAGCCCGCCGTCTACGAAGCCGACACGCAGGCGCTGCTGGCCGTCGTCCACGAACTCGACGCGACGGCGCCCGAGGCGACGAGCGCGATCGTCGTCGGCCACGCGCCGGGTTTGCCGCAGCTTGCCCATGACCTGTGTGCCGGCGAGGGCGCGGACATCGATGTCGTCACGCGCGGATTCGTGCCGGCCTCGGCTGCCGTGCTCGAGACCACCGGAGCGTGGACCTCGTTCCTGCCCGGCGGCGCGAGCCTCACCACCGCTCGCCCTGGGACGGCGGGCTGACGCCGCCAGCGAACGCCGCCCTTCGCTGACCGCATCGTGAGATGCGCGTCTCACGATGTTGACCCATGAGTAACCCCGCGACAAAACTATGTGACATGGCACAGGTTCTCGTACTCACGCAGCGTGCGTTCTGATCGGTTCGACCGACACGACGCACGCTGATCCCTCATCGCCGCACAGGCTGGGGGATTTTTTGATGCCAGACCCTCGTGCACGACCTCCAGGTGAAAGTGGTGAGTACTGATGAGCGATACGGCGACGACCGATCGCACACCCACCCCGGGTGACGTCGCGGCGAAGCGCGCAGGCGAGCAGGTGAGCGTCACCGGCGCGCAGAGCCTCGTCCTCGCGCTCGAGGCGCAGGGCGTCGAGACCGTCTTCGGCCTGCCCGGCGGTGCGATCCTGCCGGCCTACGACCCGCTGCTCGACTCGGTCTCCGTCCGCCACATCCTCGTCCGCCACGAGCAGGGCGCCGGTCACGCGGCGCAGGGTTATGCCGCCGCCACCGGCAAGGTCGGCGTCTGCATGGCGACCTCCGGCCCCGGCGCGACGAACCTCGTCACGCCCCTGGCCGACGCGTACATGGACTCCGTGCCGATCGTCGCCATCACCGGCCAGGTCAGCTCCAAGACCATCGGTACGGACGCGTTCCAGGAAGCGGACATCCGCGGCATCACGATGCCGATCACGAAGCACAACTACCTCGTGACGGACCCGGCCGACATCCCGCGCGCCATCGCCGAGGCGTTCCACGTGGCGCGCAGCGGCCGCCCGGGCCCGGTCCTCGTCGACATCACGAAGGACGCGCTCGTGTCGAAGACGACATTCTCGTGGCCGCCGCGCTTCGAACTGCCCGGTTACCGCCCCGTCACGACGCCGCACGCCAAGCAGATCAAGGCGGCCGCCGAGATGATCCGCGCAGCGGAGCGCCCGGTGCTCTACATCGGCGGCGGCGTCATCCGCGCCGAGGCGAGCAAGGAGCTGAAGGCGCTCGCCGAGCAGACGCAGATCCCCGTCGTGACGACGCTCATGGCGCGCGGCGCCTTCCCCGACAGCCACGAGCTGCATCTCGGCATGCCGGGCATGCACGGCAGCGTCCCCGCCGTGACGGCGCTGCAGCGCGCCGACCTGCTCATCACGATCGGCGCCCGCTTCGACGACCGCGTCACCGGTGCGCTCGACAGCTTCGCGCCCGAGGCCAAGGTCATCCACGCCGACATCGACCCGGCCGAGATCAGCAAGAACCGATACGCCGACGTCCCGATCGTGGGCGACGCGCGCGAGGTGCTGCTCGAGCTGGCGCGTGCGCTCGACGACGTCGACACCTCGCGCTACGCGACGTGGCGTGAGACGACGGCGTCGTGGAAGGAGCAGTTCCCGCTCGGCTACGCGACGCCGGAGGACGACAAGCTCGCGCCGCAGTACGTCATCGAACGCATCTCGGCGCTCACCGGGGCCGAGGGCACGTACGTCGCCGGCGTCGGCCAGCACCAGATGTGGGCGGCCCAGTTCGTGACGTACGACCGTCCGAACGCGTGGATCAACTCCGGCGGCCTCGGCACGATGGGCTACTCGGTGCCCGCCGCGATGGGTGCGAAGGCCGCCGAGCCGGAGCGCACCGTCTGGGCGATCGACGGCGACGGCTGCTTCCAGATGACGAACCAGGAGCTCGCGACCTGCGTCATCAACGACATCCCGATCAAGGTCGCCGTCATCAACAACTCGAGCCTCGGCATGGTGCGCCAGTGGCAGACGCTGTTCTACAACGAGCGCTACTCGAACACCGACCTGCACACCTCGCACGGCGGCAGCCGCATCCCCGACTTCGTCAAGCTCGCCGACGCCTACGGCTGCGTGGGCCTGCGCTGCGAGCGGCCCGAGGACGTCGACGCGACGATCAAGCAGGCGCTCGAGATCAACGACCGTCCCGTCGTCATCGACTTCGTCGTGGAGCGCGACGCGATGGTGTGGCCGATGGTGCCCGCCGGCGTGAGCAACGACCTCATCACGATGGCGCGCGACATCACGCCCGTCTGGGATCGCGACGAGGACGACGCCGACGACGTCAACATCCCGGACGAGGACGAGGCGGTCGAAGCGGCCCGCGAGGATGGCGCTGCCACAGCCGACGCCGCGCAGACGAAGGAGCAGCAGCGATGACGACGAACCGCCACATCCTGTCCGTGCTCGTCGAGAACAAGTCGGGTGTGCTCGCGCGCATCTCCGGGCTGATCTCGCGACGCGGGTTCAACATCCACTCCCTCGCCGTGGGGGAGACGGAGGATCCGCACGTCTCGCGCATGACGGTCACGGTCGACGCCGACGACGTCGCGCTCGAGCAGGTCGTCAAGCAGCTCAACAAGCTCGTCGAGGTGCTCAAGGTCGTCGAACTCGACCACGCGAGCGCCATCGAACGTCAGCTCGTGCTGTTCAAGGTGAAGGCTGACGCCGCGACGCGCTCGCAGATCATCGATCTCGTGACGATGTTCCGCGCCAACATCATCGACGTGACCAACGAGTCGGTCGTCATCGAGGCGACGGGCACGCTCACGAAGCTCGAGGCGCTGCTCACGACGCTCGAGCCGTTCGGGATCCGCGAGCTCGTGCAGTCCGGCGTCGTCGGTCTGGGTCGCGGCTCCAAGGCCATCTCGGCGCGCGACAAGAAGAAGAACTGAACTTTCCGCCCGAGTGAGTGCTCGGGCAGAATCGAACCGAACAGGCCGCCGCTTCGATGCGGCGGACGTGATGAAGAGGAGTTTCTCCCGTGGCTGACATGTTCTACGACGACGACGCCGACCTGTCGATCATCCAGGGCAAGAAGGTTGCCGTCATCGGCTATGGCTCGCAGGGCCACGCCCACGCGCTCAACCTGCGCGACTCGGGCGTCGACGTGCGCATCGGCCTCGCCGAGGGCAGCAAGTCGAAGCAGAAGGCCGAGAACGAGGGCCTCACGGTTCTCTCGGTCGCCGACGCGGTGAAGGAAGCCGACGTGGTCGTCATCCTCACGCCCGACCAGGTGCAGCGCACGGTCTACGCGAACGACATCAAGCCCAACCTCAAGCCCGGCACGACGCTGCTGTTCGGCCACGGCTTCAACATCCGCTTCGGCTACATCACGCCCGAGTCGGACGCCGACGTCGTCATGGTCGCGCCGAAGGGCCCCGGCCATCTCGTGCGTCGTGAGTACGTCGACGGTCGCGGCGTGCCCGTCATCGTCGCCGTCGAGCAGGACGCCTCGGGTTCGGCCTGGGATCTCGCGAAGGCGTACGCGAAGGCCATCGGCGGCCTGCGTGCCGGCGGCATCAAGACGACGTTCACCGAGGAGACCGAGACGGACCTGTTCGGTGAGCAGGCCGTCCTGTGCGGTGGCGCGAGCCAGCTCGTCATGTACGGCTTCGAGACGCTGACGGAGGCCGGCTACCAGCCGGAGGTCGCGTACTTCGAGTGCCTGCACGAACTGAAGCTCATCGTCGACCTCATGGTCGAAGGTGGCCTCGCGAAGCAGCGTTGGTCGATCTCCGACACGGCCGAGTTCGGCGACTACGTCTCGGGCCCGCGGGTCATCGACGAGCGCGTCAAGGAGAACATGAAGGCCGTTCTCACCGACATCCAGAACGGCAACTTCGCCAAGCGCTTCATCGACGACCAGGACGCCGGCGCGCCGGAGTTCAAGAAGCTGCGCGAGAAGGGCGCCTCGCACCCGATCGAGAAGACGGGCAAGGAACTGCGTGGCCTCATGTCGTGGCTGAAGGACTCGGACACGGATTCGGACTATGTCGAGGGTTCGGCTGGCCGCTGAGGATCGAGCGAGCGGCGGTAGGACCGGAACGTAGTGAGGATCCTGCCGGAGCGAGCGTTGACGAAGCGGCCGAAAGAAGATGGCCGTTGATCCTGAAGCCTTAGCCGCTGCTGAGCCGGGCCCGGACACCCTTCGAGGTGGCCGGGTTCGGTCATTCTCTGAACGCCTCTCGCACCGCTTGCTCGAAATTGGGAGACTGAACGCATGCCTGAACTTCGCTCACGCACGACGACTCACGGACGCAACATGGCGGGTGCGCGTGCCCTGTGGCGCGCGACCGGCATGGGGGAGGGCGACTTCGGTAAACCGATCGTCGCGATCGCGAACAGCTTCACGCAGTTCGTGCCGGGTCACGTCCACCTCAAGGACATGGGTCAGCTCGTCGCTGGCGCCATCGAGGAGGCCGGCGGCGTCGGGCGTGAGTTCAACACGATCGCCGTCGACGACGGCATCGCGATGGGTCACTCGGGCATGCTGTACTCGCTGCCGAGCCGCGAGGTGATCGCCGACTCCGTCGAGTACATGGTCAACGCGCATCAGGCCGACGCGCTCGTCTGCATCAGCAACTGCGACAAGATCACGCCGGGCATGCTGCTCGCCGCGCTGCGTCTCAACATCCCGACGGTGTTCGTCTCCGGCGGGCCGATGGAGGCCGGCAAGGCCGTCATCGGGGAGGACGGCACGGCTGAGACGCGTCTCGACCTCATCGACGCGATGATCAAGTCGGTCGACGACACGGTCTCCGACGAGGAGATCACGAAGATCGAGCAGAGCGCATGCCCGACGTGCGGCTCGTGCTCGGGCATGTTCACGGCGAACTCGATGAACTGCCTGACGGAGGCGCTCGGTCTGTCGCTGCCGGGCAACGGTTCGACGCTGGCGACGGCCGCCGCGCGCAAGGAACTCTTCCTCGACGCGGGCCGACTCGTCGTCGACCTGTGCCGCACCTACTACGACGGCGACGACGACTCGGTGCTTCCGCGCGCGATCGCCGCGAAGCCGGCGTTCGAGAACGCCATGCGTCTCGACATCGCGATGGGTGGTTCGACGAACACGATCCTGCACCTGCTGGCCGCGGCGCAGGAGGCGGGTGTCGACTTCGACCAGGAGGACATCGACGAGCTCTCGCGCGTCACGCCGTGCCTCGTCAAGGTCGCGCCGAACAGCAACCAGTTCTACATGGAGGACGTGCATCGCGCCGGTGGCATCCCCGCCATCCTCGGTGAGCTGGATCGCGGTGGCATGCTCAACCGCGACGTCCGTTCGGTGCACAGCCCATCGCTCGAGCAGTGGCTCGCGGACTGGGACATCCGCTCGGGTTCAGCCACCGAGAAGGCCACCGAACTGTTCCACGCCGCGCCGGGCGGGGTGCGCACGACGGAGGCGTTCAGCTCGACGAACCGCTGGAAGAGCCTCGACACCGACCCGGAGAACGGCTGCATCCACTCCGTCGAGCACGCCTACACGAGCGAGGGTGGGCTGGCGGTGCTCAGCGGCAACCTCGCCCCCGACGGGTGCATCGTCAAGACGGCCGGCGTGCCCGAGCACCAGTGGAACTTCTCCGGCCCGGCCAAGGTGGCCGAGAGCCAGGAGCAGGCCGTCGAGATGATCCTCAAGGGCGAGATCGACGCCGGCGACGTCGTCGTCGTGCGCTACGAGGGCCCCAAGGGCGGCCCCGGCATGCAGGAGATGCTGTACCCGACGAGCTACCTCAAGGGCGTCGGGCTCGGCCCGAAGTGCGCCCTCATCACCGACGGTCGTTTCTCCGGGGGCTCCTCGGGTCTGTCCGTCGGGCACGTGTCGCCGGAGGCTGCGGCCGGTGGCGCCATCGGTCTCGTGAAGAACGGTGACGTCATCGAGTTCGACATCCCCAACCGTCGCGTCAACCTGCTCGTCGACGACGCCGAACTCGTGCGCCGTCGCGCCGAGCAGGACGAGCGCGGCTGGGAGCCCGTCGACCGTCACCGCCCCGTCTCGGCGGCACTCAAGATCTTCGCGCGCTTCGCGCAGAGCGCCGACAAGGGCGCCGCGCGCAAGGTGGACTGACCACTTCCCTCCCCGGCGACGCCCGCCGCGCCGAACCGATCGGTTCGCCCCGGCGGGCGCCTTCGTCGGCTCCTCGCATGTCCGCTCCGGCGCGGACCTGCGTGATGGCAAGGACTTCATGAGCGCTACGAGCCTCGCTCTCGTGCTGACCGCAGCACTCCTGCACGCCGTGTGGAACATCGCCGCGAAACGCGTCGTGGGGGACGGATACGTCTTCGTCTGGTTCTACGACGTGCTGTCGGCGATCGTGTGGCTGCCGATCGGGTTGGCCGTCCTCGCCTCCCAGGGGTGGCCGCTGACGTGGTCGCTGCTGTGGGCGCCGATCGTCTCCGGCGTCATCCACATCGTCTACCAACTGTGGTTGCAGACCGCCTACGACCGGGCCGACCTCGGCGTCGTCTACCCCCCTCGCGCGCGGCGTCGGACCGTTGCTGACGATGCTTGTCGCTGTCGCGTTCGGGGGCGAACGGCCCGGGCCGGCCGCGCTGCTCGGCGGGCTCGTCATCATCGCGGGCATCGTCGTCGTCGCGAGCGCGCGGGATGGCGAGCGGCATCACAGCGTCGCGGACGGATTGAAGTGGGGCGCGCTGACGGGCGCGGCGATCGCGGGGTACACGCTGTGGGACGACGTGAGCGTCACGCACCTGAGCCTCGACCCGGTCGTCTATTTCGCCCTCGGCACCGCGTGGCAGACGGTCCTGCTGACGCCGGGGCTCGAACGCTCGCGCCGGGCGGGCGCCGAGGTCGCCGCCATCTGTCGGCGCTGGTGGCGGGAGGCCGCCGTCATCGCCGTGCTGTCGCCGCTCGCGTACGTCCTCGTCCTCGTCGCGATGCAGTCGACGCCCGTGGCCCTCGTCGCACCGGCACGGGAGAGCAGCATCGTCGTCGGTGCGCTGCTCGGGGCGTGGATGTTCAAGGAGCGCGGGGTGGCGCGCAAGCTCGTCGGCGCGCTTGTCGTGCTCGCAGGGATCGCCTTGGTGGCGAGCGCCTGACGGCTGCGCCCTGCGCGGTTCGCATCGCGAGACCTGCGTTTCGCATGGCAAGACGAGCAGCTAATCTGCGGGGCATGAGCAACATCGATCTCGCAGTCATCGCAGGCGACGGAATCGGCCCCGAGGTCGTCACCGAAGGCCTCAAGGTTCTCGACGCCGTGACCGACGGCGGGGTGAGTACGACGCAGTACGACCTCGGCGCCAAGCGTTGGCACGCGACGGGGGAGACGCTGCCCGACTCGGCGCTCGAGGAGATCCGCGGCCACGAGGCGATCCTGCTCGGGGCGATCGGTGACCCCAGCGCGCCGAGCGGCCTGCTGGAGCGCGAGCTGCTGCTGCGCATCCGGTTCGAGCTCGACCACTACATCAACCTGCGCCCCAGCAAGCTGATGCCGGGTGTCTCGACGCCGCTTCGTGAGGACATTGCGCGCGGCGGCATCGACTTCGTCGTCGTCCGTGAAGGCACCGAGGGCCCGTACACCGGCAACGGTGGTGCGCTGCGTGTCGGCACGCCGCACGAGATGGCGACCGAGGTGAGCGTCAACAGCCGCTTCGGCATCGAGCGCACCGTCCGCGACGCGTTCGAGCGCGCGAACAGGCGTGAGCGCAAGAAGCTGACGCTGCTGCACAAGCACAACGTGCTCTCGTATGCGGGCCACCTGTGGCGCCGCACCGTCGAGGAGGTCGGTGCCGAATACCCCGACGTCACGCACGACTACGCGCACATCGACGCGGCGATGATCTACCTCGTCACCGATCCCTCGCGCTTCGACGTCATCGTCACCGACAACCTGTTCGGCGACGTCGTCACCGACCTTGCCGCGGCCGTGACCGGCGGCATCGGGCTCGCCGCATCGGGCAACATCAACCCCGAAGGAAATGCGCCGAGCATGTTCGAGCCCGTGCACGGCTCGGCCCCCGACATCGCCGGCCAGGGCAAGGCCGACCCGACGGCGACGATCCTGTCGACCGCGCTGCTGCTCGAACACCTCGGGCGCGGCGACGAGGCACGCCGTGTCGAAAAGGCCGTCGCCGAGGATGTCGCGTCACGCGGTGACGCCACCCGCTCGACGTCGCAGATCGGTGACGCGATCGCCGCCCGCCTCTGACATCTTCCCGATGCTGGCCGGGTTTCGCGGCGCGGGTGCCGCGAAACCCGGGCAACATCGTCGACGCTCCGCGCTCGCCCCGGACCCGATGACGCCCGCCGTGCTGCTTCGGCGTTAACCTGGGGCCACACAGTGACGCATCCCACTTTTTGCCAACTTGGAGAAGACCATGGCCCTGACGTTCCCGATGACGCCGAACCCCGCCCCGCGCGCTGACGCGGAGCGCGCCGAGATCCTGAGCAACCCCGGTTTCGGACAGAAGTTCAGCGACCACATGGTCGTCTCGATCTGGCGCGAGGGCTCCGGGTGGGGTGACGGCGAGGTCAAGGCGTACGGCCCGTTCCAGCTCGACCCGGCGGCGGCCGTCCTGCACTACGCGCAGGAGATCTTCGAGGGCATGAAGGCCTACCGTCACGAGGACGGTTCGGTCTGGACGTTCCGCCCCGAGAAGAACGCGGCGCGCTTCAACCGTTCGGCGAAGCGTCTCGCGCTGCCCGAGATGGACGAGAACGACTTCGTCGAGTCGCTGAAGGCGCTCGTCAAGGCTGACGAGTCGTGGGTGCCCGCGTTCGACGCCGGCGAGGCGAGCCTCTACCTGCGCCCGTTCATGTTCGCGTCCGAGGCGTTCCTCGGGGTGCGTCCGAGCCGCGAGGTGACCTACTGCGTCATCGCCTCGCCCGCGGGTGCGTACTTCAAGGGCGGCGTGAAGCCGGTGTCGCTGTGGTTGTCGCGCGACTACTCGCGTGCCGGCGTCGGTGGCACGGGCGCCGCGAAGTGCGGCGGCAACTACGCGAGCTCGCTCGCCGCACAGATCGAGGCGAACGAGCGCGGCTGCGACCAGAGCGTCTTCCTCGACTCGGTCGAGGGCAAGTACGTCGAGGAGCTCGGCGGCATGAACGTCTTCTTCGTGACCAAGGACGGCGAGCTCGTCACGCCGCAGCTCACCGGCACGATCCTCGAGGGCGTCACGCGCGACTCGATCCTCGAACTCGCGAAGGACCTGGGCCTCACGCCCGTCGAACGTCGCGTGACGATCGAGGAGTGGATCGAGGGCTGCAACGACGGCACGATCAGCGAGATCTTCGCGTGTGGCACGGCCGCCGTCGTCACGCCCGTGGGGCGTCTCGTGTGGACGGACGGTGAGGTGACGTCCGGACCCGAGGGCGAGGCCGGCCCGTACGCGACGAAGATCCGCGAGGCACTCCTCGCGATCCAGAAGGGCACCGCGGAGGACACGCGCGGCTGGATGACGCGCCTGGTCTGACGACGGGCCGCGCCCCATGACGACTGCTCGGTGTGACGGCCCGGCATCCCGCGCGACGGGTGCCGGGCCGATCCCGCGTCTCGTCGCGAGTGACCTCGACGGCACCCTGCTCGACACCGACGGGCGCGTCAGCGATCACACGCGCACGGTGTGGTCGGGGCTCGGTGCGCGCGGCATCGAGACGATCGTCGTCACCGCGCGTCCACCGCGCTGGCTCGATCACCTCGCGGAACTCGTGGGTGCTGCCGGATCGCCGGAGTCGACAGCCGACGAAGTCGGCGCCCACACCCTGGCGATCTGCGCGAACGGGGCGTTCGTCTACGACCTCGCGACACGGCGCGTCATCGAGGCCGATGGATTCACCGCGGATGAGGCACTCGCCGTCGTCGAGCACCTGCGGCGACGCTTCCCGGATGCGGGAGCGGCCGTCGAGACCGAGCGTGGCATGTTCCGAAGCGCCGCCTACCCGGACGCCCACGCCGGCATGCCGGCGCACGACGCCGCCGTCCGTGACTGTGAGCTGACCGCGCTGCCGCCCGACGTCGTCGTCGGCAAGATTCTGCTGCGCGACGAGGCGTGGCGCGGCGATGCGTTCGTCGAGGCGTTGACGGAGTGCCTCGGTGGGCGTGGAGTGCTGGCCTACTCAGGAGCGGCAGGGCTTGCGGAGATCAGCGCCCCGGGCGTGACGAAAGCGGCCCGCCTCGAGGCCTGGTGCGCGGAGCGGGGCATCGAGGCGAACGACGTGTGGGCCTTCGGCGACATGCCCAACGACATCCCGATGCTGACATGGGCCGGGCGCGGCGTCGCCGTCGAGAACGCTCACGACGAGGTGCTCGCGATCGCCGACGACACCTGTGGCCCCCACGATGCCGACGGCGTCGCCCGCTACCTCGAACGCCACCTCACCCTCGATTGCCACCCCTGATCCTCAGCGGCTGATCCTGTTCACGTTGGCGAATCTCGTCCCCCTCTGCGACGTTCGTCCATATCCGCGATTCATCGACCAGGTTGAGAACGGTTCCAGAAGTGGACGTCAGTCGCAGATGTGTCAGGGCGCGGGGGGCGGCACATTCCAGCACGTCGAGCAGGCGTCGTCGCAACTCCTGCGAACTTTCGGCGAACTCGCGCTGACGACGAACGTACTCGGCGCGGCCACGCGGCGTCTCGACGGGGACGACGCCGTAGCCGAAACCGCGCACGTCGTAGGGGCTGGCCTCCATGTCGAGGGTGCGGATCTCCTTGGCGAGTTCGAACGCGTCGAGCACGAGGTCACTCGGGACGAGAGGCGCGAGTTTGTGCGCCCACTTGTAGACATCCATCCCTGCGTGCAGGCACGCAGGCTGTTCGAACTCGACCTGACGCTCGCGCGTCGGGCGCTCGCGATTCAGTTCGACGGCGTCGGGCGTGAAGAAGCGGTAGGCGTCGAAATGCGTGCAGCGGATGTCGGCGGCCTCGACGACGTCGTCCGTCGCGGCCTGGCTCAGGCGCAGCGGCAACTGCTCGTGGCGCTGCTCACCCGGCGCGAGCTTGTAGACCATCGCCCACTCGTGCATCCCGAAGCACCCCAGGTGCGGGGCGCGATCGAGCGTCGCGGTGAGCAGCGACCTGACGAACGCGATGGTGCGGTCGCGTGCGTCGACGAACTCGTCGACGTCAAGGACATCGGCATCCCCTTCGGCCGTCGTGATGCGGCGGGTGAACCGGTCGTCGGTGATGGGCGTGCGACCGCGCTCGTCGACGAGCAACGCGACGCCTGCGCCCGGGTGCCAGCGCCGCAGCTTGCCGGGGGAGTAGGAGTAGTAGACGAAGAGGAAATCCTCGACGGGATGCTTGCGGTGCTCCTTGCGACGACCGAGATGCGGTTCGACGTGCGGGGCCACGCGTGCCTCGTGGGCGGCGACCGCCTCGCGCCACTGCGCCGGCGTCATCACCGCGACCTGCTCCCTCACCCGTCGATCCTAGAACTCGACCCACGGCGCTGCGATCCACCGCCTGCTGCCGACACACCCCGTCAGCTGGCCGGCAACAACGAAATAGGATGGGCACATGCGTATCGCGAGGTTCACG
The DNA here is from genome assembly GCF_002322065.1 of Dermacoccus sp. UBA1591. NCBI lineage: Bacteria > Bacillati > Actinomycetota > Actinomycetes > Micrococcales > Dermacoccaceae > Dermacoccus > Dermacoccus sp. UBA1591. The sequence goes on from NZ_DCNR01000041.1 coordinate 31,926, forward strand.
ACGGGTGATGACCCGATGTTCGGTCTGGTCGACGGGGCGGGCGAGAAGATCGCCGAGATCACGGGCGACCCGCTCTACACGAAGATCGAGCTGACGGGTGCCGTCCACCAGGTCGACGACGTGCGTCTGCTCGCGCCCGTCATCCCGCGCTCCAAGATCGTCGCCATCGGCAAGAACTACGCCGAACACGCGCGCGAGATGGGCGGCGAGGCGCCGAAGGAACCGCTCATGTTCCTCATCCCGAACACCGCCGTCGTCGGCCCGCACGACCCCGTCGTCATGCCGTCGATCAGCGAACGCGTCGACTTCGAGGGCGAACTCGCCGTCGTCATCGGGCGCATGTGCAAGAAGGTGAGCGTCGAGGAGGCGATGAAGGTCGTCTTCGGCTACACGATCGCGAACGACGTCACCGCCCGCGACCTTCAGAAGAGTGACGGCCAGTGGTCGCGCGCCAAGGGCTTCGACACGTTCTGCCCGCTCGGGCCGTGGATCGAGACCGAGCTCGACCCGTCCGCCACACGCGTGACGACACGCGTCGACGGCGAGGTGAAGCAGGACGGGCCGACGTCCGACATGATCCACGACGTCGCGCAGCTCATCTCGCACGCGTCGCAGGCGTTCACGCTGCTGCCGGGTGACGTCATCCTCACCGGCACCCCCGAGGGCGTCGGCCAGGTGCGGGCCGGGCAGCGCGTCGAGGTCGAGATCCCCGAGATCGGCGTGCTCGCCAACACCTACGTCGCTGACGAGGACGACGCCTGACGGCGCCCATTCCGGGCGGCCGAAGCGATGCGATATGGGCAGCCTCACACCTCGTCAGGTCGCAACCGGTGAGTAGCACTACACGTCACGACTTACCCTGAAAAGCGTGACTGACGCACCGATCGGCATCTTCGACTCCGGCTACGGCGGTTTGACCGTGGCGCGCGCCGTGCTCGACCAGCTGCCGCACGAGAAGATCATCTACCTCGGCGACACCGCCCGCGCGCCCTACGGCCCGCGACCCATCGCCGAGGTGCGGCAGTACGCCATCGAATGCCTGGATTCGCTCGTCGAGCAGGGGGTCAAGGCCCTCGTCATCGCGTGCAACTCGGCGTCCGCAGCCGTCCTGCACGACGCGCGCGAGCGCTACGACGTGCCCGTCGTCGAGGTCATCCGCCCGGCGACGCGCCGCGCCGCCGCGGCGACGCGCAACAACCGCGTCGGCGTCATCTCGACGGAGGCGACGCACCAGAGTGGTGCCTACACCGACAGCTTCGCCGCAGCGCCGCAGGTCAAGATCTCGAGCGTCCCGTGCCCGCGGTTCGTGGAGTTCGTCGAGGCCGGCATCACCTCCGGCCCGGAGCTGCTGACGGTCGCGCACAAGTACCTCGACGGCCTCGTCGACGAAGGCGTCGACACGCTCATCCTCGGCTGCACGCACTACCCGCTGCTGACCGGCGTCATCAGCTACGTCGTGGGCTCGACGGTGACGCTCGTGTCGTCGGCGGAGGAGACGGCGAAGGACGTCTACCGCGTGCTCGCCGACATCGGTCAGCTGCGCGATCCCGAGCTCGGCGCGACGCAGCACCAGTGGATGACGACGGGCGACCCGGCCGCGTTCGAGACCCTCGCGCGGCGCTTCCTCGGCCCCGAGGTGACCGCGGTGACGCGTGAGGCGGCGCTGTGAAACTGACCATCATCGGTTGCTCAGGCTCCTACCCGGGCCCTGAATCGCCCGCCTCCTGCTACCTCGTCGAGGCGGAGGCCGACGGCAGGCGCACCTCGGTGCTGCTCGACTTCGGCAACGGCTCGCTCGGCGCGCTGCAGCGCTACCGCGAGGTCGACGAGATCGACGCCGTCGTCATCAGCCACCTGCATCCGGACCACTGCCTCGATCTGTGCAGCTATTACGTCGTGCGCAACTACGACCCGCTCGGTCGTTTCGACGCCAAGTTGCCGGTGCACGCACCCGCGGGCGCACGCGAGCGCCTGACGCGCGCCTACGCCGTCGGCAAGCCCGAAGACCTGGGCACAGCCTTTGACTTCGTCGACCTCGTCGACCGTCAGACGTTCGAGATCGGCCCGCTGCGCATCACGCCGCACCTCGTCAACCACCCCGTCGAGGCGTACGGGCTCCGCGTCGAGGCCGATGGCGCCGTGCTCGCGTACACGGGTGACACGGACGCCTGCCCGGGACTCGTCGAGCTCGAGCGGGACGCCGACCTCGTCCTCACCGACTCGGCCTTCGTCGACGGTCGCGACGACGAGATGCGCGGCGTCCACCTCAGCGGCTCGCGCGCCGCGCAGACGGCCAAGGACGCGGGGGCGAAGCGGCTCATGCTCACCCACATCCCGACGTGGACGCCCGTCGAGGACTGCCTGCGGGATGCTCGCACCGTGTGGGAGGGCGACGTCGAGGTCGCCGTCGCGGGGGAGACCTACGAGCTCTGACGGGCGTCGCGCGCCGTCGACGGACGGCGTGCCGTCGCGCCAGGATGGCGGATGACTCACAGGTAGGGGTTTGCTGCATGCCTACCTGTGAGTTACGCGCCATCCTCGGGTGGCGCAGTGTCGCGCCGGCAGAACGACACCGGCTGACGGGGGCGCGCACCGGGGGCGGAGCAAATTCGCGTGCGCTTGCTCACGGTCGAATGCCAGGATGACGGCATGTCGACCGAGATTCGCTACCCCCGCCCGCTGCGTCCCGGTGACACGGTTGCGGTGACCGCCCCGTCGGCGCCGGTTCGACCCGAACACGAGGCACGGCTGACTTTCGTCACTGACTGGCTGCGTGGCCGCGGTTTCGAGGTGGTCCTCGGCGAGTGCCTGATCGGTGACGGCATCACGAGCGGCTCCGCGCGTGCACGGGCCGATGAGTTCAACGCGTTCGTCCGCGACCAAGCGGTGCGCGCCGTCGTCCCGCCGTGGGGCGGGGAGCTGGCCATCGACCTCGTCGACCTGCTCGACCACGACGCGCTGCGAGCGGACCCTACCTGGGTCGTCGGGTGGAGCGACATCTCGACGCTGCTGCTCCCGCTGACGCTGCGCTCCGGCGTCGCGACGATGCATGGCCAGAACCTCATGGACGCGCCGTACGAACTGCCGCAGGGCACCGCGCACTGGCTCGACGTCGCCGCGATGCCGGCCGGGGCGTCTTTCGTCCAAGAGGACCCACGCGTGCGTCGGCGCGGTGGTTCGACGACTGGGAGCGTCACCCCTGCGCCGATCGCATGGATCTGAGCGAGCCCACGTCGTGGCGGGTTCTCGCGGGCCGGTCACGGGTCGACGTCTCCGGGCGTCTCATCGGCGGGTGCCTCGACGTCGTGTGCCATCTCGCGGGCACCCCGTACGGCGACGTGCGCCGCTTCGCTCGTGACCACGAGGATGACGGCGTCATCGTCTACCTCGAGAACTGCGAGGCACCCTCGCTCGATGCTGCGCGCATGCTCCACGGGCTGCGCCTCGCCGGGTGGTTCGAGGGGGCATCAGCGGTGCTCATCGGCCGGACCGGTGCGCCGGAACGAGCCGGTCTGACGCAGGACGACGCGATCCTCGATGCGCTGGGGAGCCTCGACGTCCCGATCGTCGCCGATGTCGACTTCGGTCACGTGCCACCCGGCAACGTCCTCGTCAACGGAGCCCTCGCGCACGTCGTCGTCGACGGGGAACGCCACGAGATTCGTCAGACCTTCGTGTGATGCCCGGCGAGCCGGTGCCGGCACTCACTAGCCGGCGTTCACCTGGCGCTCCTAGCGTGTGAGCCCCCACAGGATGGCGGGTAACTCACGCCTCGGCGCAAAACATTTCGCCTACGCGTGAGTTACCCGCCATCGTCGGGTCCACGGCCGTCAGGCGAACGCGAGCGGCATCTCCAGGCTGCGGTGCCGCTCAGCAGGCTTCGCAGCACTCGATAGGCTGACGCCATGACTGACGCAGCCACGCCCACCCCCCGCCACGACGGCCGCACCCCCGATCAGTTGCGCGAGGTGCGCATCACCCGCAACTGGCTCGATCATGCCGAGGGCAGCTGCCTCGTCGAGTTCGGCCGCACGCGCGTGCTGTGCGCTGCGTCGTTCACCGAGGGCGTGCCGCGCTGGCTCAAGGGCCAGGGCACCGGCTGGGTGACGAGCGAGTACGAGATGCTGCCGCGCTCGACGAACACCCGCAGCGACCGCGAAGCGCGCAAGGGCAAGGTCGGTGGCCGCACCCACGAGATCAGCCGCCTCATCGGGCGTAGCCTGCGCGCCGTCATCGACACGAAGGCGCTGGGGGAGAACACGATCGTCATCGACTGCGACGTCCTGCAGGCCGACGGCGGCACGCGCACCGCGTCGATCACCGGCGCGTACGTAGCGCTCGCGGATGCCATCGCCGACGCTCAGGCGCGCGGTCTCATCGCGAAGAAGGCGAAGCCACTGACGGATTCGGTCGCCGCGATCAGCGTCGGCATCGTCGCCGGTCAGCCGGTGCTCGACCTCGACTACCCCGAGGACTCGACGGCGGAGACCGACATGAACGTCGTCATGACGGGTTCGGGCGGCATCGTCGAGGTGCAGGGCACCGCCGAGGGTGCGCCGTTCAGCCGTGACGAGCTCAACGCCCTGCTCGACCTCGCCGCCGACGGCATCGCCGACCTGACGACGAAGCAGCGCGACGCTCTCGCCGCCGACGCTCGCGAGCGCCTGCAGTGAGCGACGCTCGCCCCGCCGAGGCACGTACCCGCGTCGTGCTCGCCACCCGCAACGCCGGCAAGATCGCGGATTTCCAGCACCTGCTCGACGCAGCGCAGCTGCCCATCGACGTCGTGAGCGTCGGCGAGTTCGCCGACCTGGCCGACACCGTCGAGACGGGTGTGACGTTCGAGGAGAACGCGCGCCTCAAGGCCGATGACGTCGCGCGCGCGACAGGTCTGCCGGCGCTCGCCGACGACTCGGGGCTTGCCGTCGACGTCCTCGGTGGCTGTCCGGGCGTGTTCTCGGCACGCTGGTCGGGCACGCATGGCGCGGATCAGGCGAACATCGACCTGCTGCTCGCCCAGACCGGCGACGTGCCCGCCGACGAGCTCACCGCGCGCTTCATGTGCTGCGTGGCGCTCGCAGTTCCCGACGAGTCGACGCAGGTGGAGTTCGGCCACGTCGAAGGGCGCCTGACGCGCGATCAGCGTGGTATGAACGGGTTCGGCTACGACCCGATCTTCGAACTGCCCGACGGCCGGACGATGGCCGAACTCACCGCGGACGAGAAGGCTGCCATCAGCCATCGCGGGCGAGCTTTCCGCGCGATCCTGCCGCAGGTGGCGGCGCTCGTCTGAGGCTCGGCGAAGCTATTTCGCCGAGGTCGATGCCGTCGCCGACGTCGATGAAACCGATGCGGATGCTGACCGCGCACCAGATGGCGCTGCCTTCCACGGCAGCTGCACGGTCGTGCTCGTGAAGACCGCCTCCTGACCCAGTTCTCCCGTGGCCTGAGCGACGTCGAGCCCCCACGTCGTCGGGCGCTTGACGTTCGAGCAGGTGATCGTGAACAGCCGTTGCTGTGTCGGCGTCTTCACACCCGGGCGATGTTCGGGCGACAAGGCCGTCGTGCACTCAGGGAACTCATTCGTGTCCTGGGCCTCAGCGACGGCGAGCGTGAGTGCGGCATATTCGGTGGCCCACGCCGTCACCGTCACGTTCTCGCCCTGGTAGTGGGCGGACACGACCTGCGTGTCGACGGGCTGGTCGGCCTGGATCGGCGCGTCCGGATCTGTCTGCGGACTGCCCTGGGCCTTGGCATCGCCGAGCGCGAAGATCGCCGAGGTCGCGCCCGTGTGCGTGGCGTCGCCCCAGAGGCCGGAGATGGCAGGACGCTTCAGCGCGCCGGTGACGTGGCACGTCAGGGTCACGAGGTGGGTGACGTTCTTCAGGGCACCCTTGATCGGTGCAGACAGGGGTTTCTCCGAGGTCTTGCTGCACTGGGGATCAGCGTCACCTCCTTGGATGAGCTGACCACCGCCCGCGGCTCGCGTGTCCTGAAGAACGAAGTCGGCCTCGGGCGCAGTCGCGAGCGTCAGGGCGTACGAGCCCCGGGTGTAGGTCGCCGAACGAACCCAGATCTGTGTCGGGACGAATTCGGGCGCATCGGTCGAACCTTCGGCGGGGACATCCGGATCCGTCGGGCCCGTGCCCTCGGGCAGATCGATGGTGGGGACGACGGAGGGCCGCGTCATGCGACTCGACGACGGGGACGCCGGGGTGATGGCCTGCGCGGAGCAGCCGGTGAGCGCGAGGAGCGTCGCGACCGCGATCGCGCGACGGGCGCGCTTCACGGCGTCGTGCCGACAGCCAGGGGGGTGGCGACGCTGGCTCCCGAGCCGCCGCCCGCGACGCGCACGATGAGGAGCGTCGCAGCATTCTGCTCGCCCGGGCAGTGCAGCGAGTACGTCGTCAGCATGCCCTGGACGCCCTTGGTTCCCGCGGTGCAGACGCCCCCCGCCGATGCTGACGGTGACATGCCGTTGGCACCCGGGGAGGTCGGGACCAGAAAGAACGTGGCGCCGGGGCGCGTCGTGACGACCGCGTCGTACGCGCCGTTGGCGTACATCACGGAGGTGATCTCGACCCTGAACGCGCCGGACGACGACGGCGCCGGGCTGGTCGGGGAGGGGGCCTTGGTGCTCGAGGCGCCGGCGCTCGTTGCGCTCGAGGATGCGCCGTTCGTGCCGCTGGCACTCGATGACGGCGCTGCCGACGACGACCCGCTCGCAGGAGCCGAGGCGGTGGACGATGGGGGCGTGGACGCCGCCGACACTGAGGCCGACGTCGACGCTGATGACGAGGCGTCACCGCTCGTCGACGATCCGCTCGAGCACCCGACGAGGGTGGTGAGGGCGCAGAGTGAGACTGCAGCCGTGATGGTGTGTCGCATGGCTTCCTCCGACGACGGGTGCGCCGGCCGGGACGAGCTGGGGCGTTCGTGCTCGGCTGGGGCGTCGTGACGTGCTGGGCTCACAGTAGAGCCGCCGCGACGTCAGGGGAGGGCGTTTTCGGTTGCGAATCGGTCTCGGTTGCCCGCGAGGTGAGGGAGCGGGCCAACCTGGGCGGGTCTTGGATCCGGGCGATGGCCGCTCGCCTGCCGAGTGGGGCCCGTCAACTCGAGCCCACCCGAGCACCGCACCCGACATGCGACGAGGACGGCCCCGCGTCTGCGAGTGCCGCCCTCGTCCTCGGTGCGCCTGGGGAGACTTGAACTCCCACGTCTAAGACACCAGAACCTAAATCTGGCGCGTCTGCCAATTCCGCCACAGGCGCAGCGCCGACGATCCTACGTCACGTCGTCCGAGCCCATGCCGACGCCGACGCTTGCACAGGATGGCAGGTAACTCACGAGGAGGCGAGTCGTGACGGGCTTACACGTGAGTTGTCCGCCATCCTGCGTGGGGCAGAACCGCGGCGGGGCCGCGCCCACCCTGCGTCAGGGCGCGCTCAGGCTTCGAACTTCAGGGCCTTCTTCAGTGACGCGACGTGTCCGGTGGCCTTGACGTTGTAGCGCGCGAGCTCGATGACGCCGTTCTCGTCGATGACGAACGTCGAACGGATGACGCCGACGACGGGCTTTCCGTACAGCTTCTTCTCGCCGTAGGCGCCGTACGCCTCGAGTGTCGTCTTCGACTCGTCCGACAGCAGCGGGTACGTCAGCTGCTCCTTCTCGACGAACGTCGCGAGCCTGGCGGGCGCGTCGGGGCTGATGCCGATGACCTCGTAGCCCGCGGCCTGCAGCGGTGCGAGCGAGTCGCGGAAGTCGCAGGCCTCCGTGGTGCATCCTGGCGTCATCGCGGCGGGGTAGAAGAAGATGATGAGTTTGCGGCCGGCGTAGTCGCCAAGGCAGATCTGGGTGCCGGCGTCACTCGTCAGCGTGAAGTCGGGGGCGCGTGTACCAGCTTCGAGGCGTGCCATGGGTGAAGTCCTCCTGAGCGAATCCGTCTGGTGCGTTAACCTTTGAGTCAAGATCCTAGTTTTCCGCATGTGGCAAGGAGACCCACCATGGCACCCAAGACGGCCAAGCAGATCGAAGCTGAGCTCGCCGCGTCGCGTTCGCGCCTCGCCGGCACGATCGACGAGCTCGCGTTCCGCGCGCAGCCGAAGGAGATCGCCAAGCGTCAGACCGAGAGCGCTCGCCTCGCGCTGACCGACGCGACCCGCACTGCTGACGGCGACCTGCGCTCCGACCGTGTCGCGATGGGTCTCGGCGGCCTCGGTGGGCTGCTCGTGCTCGTCGGCCTCGCGAAGCGCCTTCGATCCTGACACTGGGCGCCCCACGGCGCCCCCCGACGTGGCCCGTTCGTCCCGCGACGAGCGGGCCACGCGTGTTTCTCCGAGCCGTCGCGACGGGGGAGGCGCAGGCGCTGACACGAATTTGGCCTCGCACCTGCCGTTCATGTAGTGTTTCTCCTCGTTGCGCCAATAGCTCAATTGGCAGAGCAGCTGACTCTTAATCAGCGGGTTCGGGGTTCGAGTCCCTGTTGGCGCACCACTCCGGAGAAGGTCCACCGTTCACGGTGGGCCTTCTCGCATGCTCGGGTTCGAGTGCCCCGGCTCGTGAGGCGCCTGTGCCGGGTCGGGCATCAACCGCAAGGTGATGGCGGCCCGGGGCGCCCCGTGAAAGGGTTGAGGCGACAGTGAACGCCGTCAACGCAGGGAGGCAACCATGCCCGGTGAGAACGACAACAACGCCACGTCCGCGAACGAGGAGAACACGACGCGAGACGAGCAGAGCGACGCCGAGAAGGAGATGGGGGTGCCGGCCCACGAGCTGAACTCGCAGGCGGACGTCATCTCCACCGACGACGCCGACTGAGCGTTCCCGTCGCCGATGATCGTCGAACCGACCTGGCGTGACGTCGTGTCGCAGTCAAGGCGCACGGCGAAGGGCCGGTGAACACGTGTTCACCGGCCCTT